>DAISHO010000017.1:0-15083 GCA_036822495.1 Thermodesulfovibrionales bacterium | reverse complement strand
TTCTGTATCAAGGATTAATCTTCTATAGGCAATGGCAAAGTAAGGCTCTATTCCGCTTGAGCAGTCAGCAATTGTCGAGAGTGTGCCTGTAGGAGCAATGGTCGTTACTGTTGCATTTCTAAGGACTGGCATGCCAGGTCTATCATAGATTGAACCCTTAAAATTCGGAAAAGGACCTCTCTTCTTTGCAAGCTCCTCAGAGGCCTTCCAGCCTGCTTCTTTTATGAACTTCATCACCTGTCTTGCAAGTTTAAAGGCCTTCTTAGAATTGTAGGGGATTCCAAGGAGCACGAGCATATCAGCCCATCCCATGACACCGAGACCTATCTTTCTATTTCCCTTATGCATTACCTCAATGTCAGGTATTATGTATTTATTTGCATCTATGGCATCATCAAGAAACCTGACTGCCAGTGCCACATCCCTTCCGAGTTCTTCAAAGAGTATCCTGCCTTCTTTTACATATTTTGATAGATTCATTGAGCCGAGGACGCAGGCCTCATAAGGAAGGAGGGGCTGTTCTCCGCAGGGATTTGTGCTCTCTATTTGGCCTAAGTGGGGTGTTGGATTAGCCCTGTTTATCTTATCTATGAAGATTACCCCTGGGTCACCTGTCTGCCAGGCACATCTTGTAATCTCTTCAAAGACCTCTTTTGCCCTTATCCTTCTTACTGGCTGACCAGTCCTCGGATTTATGAGGTCATATTCCTCATCCCTTTTCAGTGCTTCCATAAAGGCATCGGTAATGGAGACAGAGATGTTGAAGTTTTCGAGCTCAGCCTTTTCGACCTTTGCCCTTACAAAATCAAGGATATCAGGATGGTCAACCCTGAGGATCCCCATATTTGCTCCTCGCCTTGCGCCACCCTGCTTTATCACATCTGTTGCAGTGTTATATATCTTCATGAATGATACAGGGCCACTGGCAATACCGCCTGTTGACCTCACAACATCGGCCCTTGGTCTGAGTCTCGAGAAATTGAAACCAGTTCCGCCACCGCTCTGCAATATCATTGCTGCATTCTTGAGGGTTTCGAATATGCTCACCATTGAGTCTTCAACAGGAAGGACAAAGCAGGCTGCAAGCTGCCCGAGTTCTTTACCAGCATTCATCAAGAGGGGAGAATTTGGAAGGAACCTGAGGTCTGTAAGCAATTCATAAAATCTTTCCTGCCAGTAAGATGGGTCTTCTCCATATAAGGCCTCTGATTTGGCTATTGCCTTCGAAACCCTCTGAAACATACCTTCAGGAGTCTCAATGACATTTCCTCTCGCATCCTTTAGTAGATACCTTGCTCTAAGAACCTTCAGGGCATTCTCAGAGAGTTCCATAAAATCATTATAGCATAGTTGAAGGAATTACCATATTCAAAATAAATTGAAGGGGCTTTTAAAACAGGCATAAATAGGCTGAAGTTTCCTTCAAAGAATTGTTTTTCTTCAGCATTATGCCCATTCTTAGACAAATATAGTGGTTTTGAACAATAAAAATCTGATATAATAATTCACATTTTAGTTTGCAGGAGGTCCTTTATGATTATCGTAGCTGAAAATTTGAATACTCGCAATAAAGCCTATATGGCTGCATTGAAGGCAAAGGATAGAAAGGCAGTTGAAGACATCATAAATAAACTTATTGTCAAAAAACCTGATTATATAAATGTTCAGTGCTCTCTTGATGGTTCTGAAGATGAAGATAATCTCCCTTATGTGACAGAGATTGTTACAAGGGCGGGGATGAAGGTCTGCCTTGACTCAAGGAATATAGAGGCATTGAAAAAGGCAATAACATTTTGTAAAGAACCCCCAATTATTAATTATCTCTCAGCCGATGAGGATAATCCAGATGAGATATTAAACCTTGTGAAAAGGTCAAATGCGGGTTTGATAATAAGGGCACTTAAAGGTACTGTCCCCAATACCCTTGAGGCAAAACTTATGATCCTTGAAGACCTTATAGAAAAGGCTAATCTCGCAGATATCCCAAACGGAAGACTCTATGCAGACCCTTCAGTTGTTCATATCGGTGGAGGAACTGGCCAGGACCATATCGTAAATGTAAGGGAGTGCCTTGTGGTGCTTAATGAGATGGTTGAGCCACCCATCAACACAATTGCCTGGATATCAAATATCTCAACAGGTGCTCCAAAAAATATAAAATCAAGACTTAATGCTGCCTTTCTTTATTACATGGCTGGTGCTGGCCTTGATGCAGCTATAGTTGATGTTATGGATGATGAGGTGGCACGAGCTATATATCTTATAAAAACCTTCAGAGATGAGATGGTCTTTTCACCTGCTCAGGTAGCTTGAGGATGAAAGGAATATTAAGGAGCTAAAGATGAGGATACCTCTGATAGCAGCAAACTGGAAGATGAATAAGACTACAGAAGAGACAAGGGATTTTATTATAAATTTTGTTCCCCATGTCCAGAATCTCACAGGTGTTGAAATCCTTATAGCGCCTCCCTTCACCTCTCTCGCAGTGGCTGCAAAATTTTTAAAGGGGACTGGTATAAAACTTGGTGCCCAGAACCTGTTTTATGAAAAATCAGGTGCCTATACAGGTGAGATATCTCCATTGATGATAAAGGACTGTGGTTGTGAATATGTTATTGTTGGCCATTCAGAAAGGAGACAGTATTTTAATGAGACAGACGAGATTATCAATAAAAAACTCAGGGCTGCACAGGAGACGGGCCTTTCTGTTATACTATGTATCGGAGAGAGGCTCGAGGAAAGGGAAAAAGGACAGACCTTTCATATATTGAAGAAGCAGTTGAGTAAAGGTATTGAGGGAGCTAAGGCTTCTCAACTTGTTATTGCTTATGAACCTGTATGGGCTATTGGAACTGGAAAGACAGCCACTCTTGAACAGATCTCTGAGGCCCATGGATTTATAAGGAATATGTTGAAGGACTTATTAAAAGAAGAGGCTAATCATGTCAGGATTCTCTATGGTGGTAGCGTAAATGCTGATAATGCAAAGGATATACTTAATACAAAGGATGTTGATGGAGCCCTTGTGGGTGGAGCGAGTCTAAAGCCAGAGAGTTTTATAAAGATAGTTATGGCAAAAGGAGTAAAGAAATGATTACACTTCTAACAATTATTCACATACTTGCCTGTCTGTTTCTGATATTTGTTGTTCTGATTCAGAGCTCAAAGGGAGCAGAGCTTGGTGCTGCCTTTGGAGGTTCAAGCCAGACCCTCTTTGGCTCGAGAGGAGCTGCAACCTTTCTGAGTAAGGTCACAACTGTTGTTGCAGCTGTTTTTATGATTACCTCCCTTGTGCTTTCTATAATTGCCTCCAGGGGCACCAGTGTCGTTAAGAAGTCTCCTCAGCCTCCAGCCCAGACAGTTCCACAGGAACCAGCCAAGATACCACCGGTCCCGGTAGAACCTAAAAAATAATTGAGAAGATTAGGCCAGCACTTCCTCTTTGACCCTTCTATTCTTAAAAGGATAGTAGAGATATCTGGTGCTGGTCCAGATGACCTTGTTGTTGAGATTGGTCCAGGCCATGGAAGACTCACAGCCCTTCTTGCAGAGAGGGTAAAGAAGGTTATTGCTATTGAGATTGACCCTTTACTGATAAGAGAAGCAAAAAAGGCCCTCTCTCATTATAAAAATATCGAGCTCATAGAGATGGATGCCCTGAAGTTCCCCTATGAGGAATTAGGGCCTTTCAAGGTGGTCTCGAACATCCCTTATTACATAACTACACCTATTATCTTCAGATTACTTAATCTGGATAACCTTATCTCCATGACCTTGACAGTTCAGAAGGAGGTGGCTCAGAGGATTGTTGCAGGGCCAGGCTCAAAGACCTATGGTGTCCTGTCAATAATGGTTCAGTATAAAGCAAGGCCAGAGATAAAATTCCTCATACCAAAGGGAGCCTTCAGGCCTGTGCCAGAGGTTAGCTCAGCAGTAATTTATATTGAGATCCTGAGGGAACTTCATAGTGTCACTGATGAGCAGTTGTTTAAAAAAATAGTCAAGACTGCCTTTTCAAATAGAAGGAAGACCCTTTTGAATACTCTTAAGGCATTGAAGATTGCTAATATAAAGGGACTTCTTGAGGAATGCGGTATAAATCCCCAGAGAAGACCAGAGACCCTCACTATAGAGGAATTCGTTAAGATTACAGAGAGGATAGCCCTTAATCTATCTTCAGGAGGTTAAGACCTGTTGAAGGATCAGGGACCCGTTCAGCCTTTATCCCTTCTATCTCCATGATAATGGCTTCAAGGATGAGGAAGACCTCCCCTGATTCTCTAAGGCATCCAACAGATACCTTATCACCTTTTCCAAAGGCACCATGGAGGTGAATCCTGGGCTCATCCTTCTGCCAGAAGATAGTGCCAAGGGCTATTACCTCACTGGGTTCATTAATCTCCTTCCACACAGGCTGAGGGGGAAGTTCATCCCTCTCAGGTCCAGTAACTATTTTACCTTTTCTCACCCCACCTATTAAATAAAATACACCCGACCTTATATTTTCTTTTCGTGCAATGTCCTGAAGATTGGAGATGATATCCTCTTTGTCCTCAAACCTTGCTACAAAGACCCTTCCTGTTCTTCCTGCTTTGTATTTCATGGCCTCCAGTACTCCTCGAACTTACCATTTTTTGTAATCCAGACAACATAGGGTGACTTAACAACATCTCCCTTCTGGTCGAACTTTATGTCTCCAAGGGCACCTTTAAATTCAAGTTCGTGGAGTTTTTCTGAAATCCTTTTCCCATCTACTGTGCCAGCCTCCTTAATGGCATTCAAAAGAACATAGGTTGCATCATAGGCATATATAGAATAAGGACCTGGCTCTCCGAATCTCGCAAGATATTTTTTCAGGAATTCCCTTGCTGTTGGGAGTTTTTCAGGATCCTGACCAAAGGTCAGATATGTCCCCTCCGCATGAGAACCCGCTATCTCTATAAACTTTGGGTCAATTGTACCGTCTCCACTCATAAATACTGCCTTTATTCCGAGTTCACGGGCCTGTTTTACTATAAGACCTGCCTCTGGATATATACCACCAAAGTATATGAGTTCAGGAGATTTCTCTTTTATTGCTGTAAGAACAGGCTTAAAGTCCTGTTCACCTTTGGTGATCCCTCCATAATAGACCATTTGGGCATATCCCTCAAGGCCTTTCTTTACCTCATCAGCAAGCCCTTGGCCATAGGTTGATCTGTCGTGGATGATTGCTATCTTTTTAAAGCCAAGCTTTTTCTTAATAAACTCAGCACCAATGAGACCCTGCTGATCATCCCTTCCGCATATCCTGAAGACATTTTTATAACCCCTTTCAGTAAGTTGTGGATTGGTAGAGGCAGGAGTTATCATGGGAATATCTGCCCTGTTGTAGATGTCCGAGGCAGGTATTGAACAGCTTGAGTCAAAATGGCCTATGACAGCCACAACACCCTGAGTTACGAATTTATTTGCTATACTAACAGCCTGCTTTGGGTCAGACTGGTCATCACCAACTACTACACTTATCTTTTTACCCAGAACGCCACCTTTCTCATTCCACTCTTCCACCGCAAGGGTAACGGCATTCTTGAAGTCAGTACCCATCTTTGCCTCAGGTCCTGACATAGGACCTGCTATTGCTATGGTTATGGTCTCCTGTTTTTTACAGGCAAAGAAAATACTGAATAACAGAGCAGTGATAAGTATGATTTTTAATGATCTAATCATGCCCATACCTCCTTAACTCCTCGAGGGTCTTTAAAAAAGACCTCACATTCTTTTTTACATCTCCTTCTATTATACCAGAGGAGACGGCTATTGCATCTGCACCATTTTCAAAAACAGAGATAAGGTTTTCTGCCTTTATCCCTCCTATGGCTACAATAGGAAGTTTAATATTTCTCTTTATCTCCTTTATGGCAGAAGGTCCTTTGGGTTTACCAGCATCCTTTGTTGTTGTAGAAAATATAGGACCAAATCCTATGTAAGTTATTCCTGTCTTTTCTGCTACCAGGGCCTCTTCAAGGTTATGGGTGGAGAGACCTATTATCTTTAAAGGAAAGGCCCTTTTTACCATTTCTACTGGAAGGTCATCCTGGCCGATATGGACACCATCAGCATCTACAAGAATTGCTATGTCTGGATAATCATTTACAATAAAGATTGCATTATACAGAGAACAGAGTTTTTTAATCTCGAGACAATCTTTAAACTGTGTTCTTCGATGACTATCCTTGCCCCTGTATTGAATCCATCTTATGCCTTCTTCAAGGATAATATTTATCCTTTCTAATACATCTGGTAATTTCTGTGAAGATGGACAAATAACCTGAATGGGTGGGTGGGGAATGATGAATTCAGATAGTTTGAATAACATCCTTTTCTGGTATAGCGTTAGCTGGTGAACTCAAGTTGTTCATCTCGTCAAGGAGGGCGGTGGTGTATTGACCTTCAATAAATTTTGGATTGCTCAGGAGTTTTTTATGAAATGGTATAGTAGTTTTAACACCTTCTATAATAAATTCATCAATAGCCCTTGCCATCCTCTTTATTGCCTCCTGTCTGTCTTTTCCATAGACAATAAGTTTTGCAATCATTGAATCATAATAAGGAGGCACAGTGTAGCCAGGATATATAGCTGTGTCAATCCTAACACCTGGCCCACCTGGAAGAGAGAGAAAAGCAATCTTGCCAGGTGAAGGAATAAACTTTTCAGGGTCTTCAGCATTAATCCTGCATTCTATTGCCCAGCCTTTAAGTTTTACATCTGTTTGCTTTAAGCCAAGCTCATATCCAGCAGCAATCTTGATTTGTTCCTTCACAATGTCAATCCCTGTCACAAGTTCTGTCACTGGATGTTCTACCTGTATCCTTGTGTTTATCTCTATGAAATAGATGTTTCCTTCATCATCAATGATAAACTCAAAGGTTCCTGCATTTCTGTATTTTATTGCCTTTGCTGCTCTTACAGCGAGTTCTCCTATTTTTTTTCTCTGTTTTTCTGTCATTGCAGGAGATGGTGCCTCTTCGAGGAGCTTCTGGTGCCTTCTTTGAATTGAGCACTCTCTTTCCCCGAGATGGATAACCTGACCCTTTGAATCAGCCAGTATCTGCACCTCGATATGTCTAATATTTGAGATATATTTTTCAATATAAAGTTCACCGTTTCCAAAGGCTGCAAAGGCCTCCCTCTGGGCCATATGAAAGGCCTGCTGGAATTCTGATTCATCCTTAACAATCCTCATTCCCTTTCCACCACCTCCTGCAGAGGCCTTAATGATAACGGGAAATCCGATCTTCTTTACAACCTTTTCTGCAAGCTCTTCTGAATTAATCGGACCATCGCTCCCCGGGACTACAGGGATACCCTTCCTTTTCAAGATTGCCCTTGCCTTTGCCTTATCTCCACCAATCCTGATATTTTCAGGGGTAGGACCTATGAAGGTGATACCAGATGTGATACATGCTTCAGCAAAGTGCGGATTTTCAGAGAGGAAGCCATATCCTGGATGGATTGCTTCTGAATCAGTAATCTCTGCTGCAGATAGTATCGCCGGTATATTGAGATAACTCTGCTGTGGATTGGCTGGACCTATGCATACTGCCTCATCAGCCAGTTTTACATGAAGGGATTCCTTATCTGCCTCGGAATAGACAGCAACAGTCTTAATGCCGAGTTCCTTACATGCCCTGATTATTCTCAGGGCAATCTCTCCCCTGTTTGCTATGAGAATTTTTTTGAAGAGTTTCATAGAGGCTCTATAAGAAAGAGGGGTTCTCCGTATTCCACAGGCTGACCATTCTCAACGAGTATCCTGACCACCACACCATCTACTTCACTTTCTATCTCATTCATAAGTTTCATCGCCTCAATGATGCAAAGGGTCTGGCCCTTTTTGACCTTTGTGCCTACCTCTACAAAAGGTGGTGCATCGGGTGATGGAGAACGGTAGAAGGTTCCCACAATCGGTGCGGTAACCGTAATAAGTCTATGGATATCTTCCTCTGCCTGAACAGGAAGGGGCCGCTGGATTTCCTGAGGCTTTTGAGTCTGCTGTATCTCAAAAGGACCAATGAATCTTTCACGCCTTATCTTTACCTTGGTGCCTTCTCTCTCTATCACCAGTTCTGTGATGTCTGTATCTTTCAGAATCTCAAGAATTTCTTTGAGCTCATTAAGATCCATTATTTTATCCTCTCAACATATTCGCCTGTCCTTGTGTCCACCTTTATGATATCACCTTCAACAATATGAAATGGTACTTTTATCGTTGCACCTGTTTCGAGGACAGCTGGTTTTGTCCCACCTGATGCAGTATCTCCTTTAAAGGGTGGTTCTGTCTCAACAACCCTGAGCTCTACAAACATGGGTGGCTCTACCGTGATGGGCTGACCTTTGTAATATAGCACATGGACATTCATATTTTCCTTTATGAACTTTTTTGCCTCACCGAGGGCCTCTTCATTGATCGATACCTGTTCATATGTTTCCATGTCCATAAAGACATATTCATTGCCCTGACTGTAAAGATACTGCATCTCCTTCTCCTCAAGTTGTGGCAGTTCAATTTTATCACCTGCGCTGAAGGTCTCGTCAATGACCCTGCCTGTCTTCAGGGATTTTATCTTCACTCTCATAATAGGTGCCCTCTGCTGCATCTTCACATGCTGGGCTTCTATAACCTCATAGGGTTCGCCCTTAAATTCTATCTTCATTCCTCTTCTCAAATCACCTGCCTGAATCACAATAGACCTCCTGTCTAAGAGATTATAGATTTGTAAGATATAGTTTACACAATTCTGGGCTCATTGGGCAAGAAAATTTGTTTTTAATTCTTTGGGAATTTGAAGAAATCTTGTAGGACTCACAATCTCAATTTTTGAATAGTTTTTTAAAGATAATAGACGTTTATCTCCAGTTACAATATAATTAGCTTTCCCTTCAACTGCACAGTTAATGAAGATATTATCCTGAGGATCCTCTTTTATAATTTGAAGATTATAAGTCTCATCTGTAAGAATTGTTGTCTCATAAAGAAAGTCTGATATAGCGTTTATGATTTCTTCCGTTAGATTGTACTTTGAATATATGCTTTTCCTGCAAAGCACCATAAACTTCTTTATTTATTGAGGGAGAGCTTAAAACTTTAAATTTTCCATCGATGGCAAGTTCAAGAATTTTTCGAGGGGCACCTTTTGGGGATATAATTCCACTTACAATTACATTTGTATCAAGAACTGCCTTAATTTTTTGCAATGCCCCTTACCTCTAAAAGGGCATTCCTGATATCTTCTTCTATTTCTTTTTTGGAATATCTAAAATTTTTTTTGGATAATCCTTTTAAAAGTTTTTTTATTTTTAACCTCTTATCGTTCCCTTTTTCAAGCCTCTCCTTAATGATTAATTTTTCCTCTGCAGAAAGACCATCAATAGCCTCAAGTAATGTTTGAAATGGAATACTAAGTTTTATAGATTTGGTGCTCATAATTTCCTCCTCCTTTTAATAAAATAACATTTTTCTCTTTTTCAGGCAAGTCCAAATATTATCTCTCTTTCAATGTCGTCAATCCTGTCTATCCTTACTATTACTTCATCACCTATCCTGAATATCCTGCCACTCCTTTTACCTCTCAGTGTCAGGGTCTGGTCATTGTATAGATAAAAGTCATCAGTCATATAAGATACATGGAGGAATCCCTCGACATAAAAGTCCTTAAGCCTTATCCTCATTCCAAAAGGAGTGATTGAGATCACAATGCCTTTGAATTCATCTCCTACCTTATCCTTCATGAACCAGACCCTCATAGCATCTATTACAGTCTTTTCTGCCTCATCAGCAACCCTCTCCATCCTTGATGAATGGAAGGCGATGGATGGCAACAACTCTTCAAGCTCCTTGAGCCTTTTATCATTAAGCCTGTTCATGAGGACATCCCTGAGAATCCTGTGGACTACAAGGTCGGGATATCTTCTTATGGGTGATGTGAAATGGGTGTAGCACTTTGAGGCAAGGCCGAAGTGACCAACATTTTCTGGTGAATACCTTGCCTGCTTCAAACTCCTTAACAGGATATAATTAAAAAGTTCCTCATGAGGACTTCCTTTGACCTCCTTTATAAGGGAAGAAAACTGTGATGCCCTTATGAGCCTTTTCCCTGTAAGGTTTTTAACTATCTTTGCCAGTTCTTCAAGTTTTAATGGGTCAGGTTTTTCATGGATTCTGTAAAGACTCGGAACACCCAGACCTTCCAGATATTCTGCGGTAGCCTCATTAGCTGCAATCATGAATTCCTCTATAATCATGTGGGCAAAGGTTCGCTCTGCCTTTATTATATTTTCAGGTCTTCCCTGGATATCCAGGATTACCTCTGGTTCAGGAAGGTCAAAGTCAAGGCTTCCCCTTTCTATTCTCCTCTGTCTTAATAGCCTTGCAAGCTCTTCCATCAGTTCAAGGTCTTTAAGGATATGGTCGTATCTTGACCTTTCAACAGGGTCTCTGTCTATTATTATTTTTTTGACAGATGTATAGGTCATCCGCTCATTGCTTTTTATGAGGCTTGGATAAAAATTGGCATTTATCCTTTCGCCCTTTTCATTGAAAAAGATTTCCACAGTAAAGGCTGCTCGCTCCACATGGGGTTTGAGACTGCAGAGGTCTTCTGATAGTTCCTTTGGAAGCATTGGTATCACCCTGTCGGGAAAATAGATACTCGTGCCTCTCTTCCTTGCCTCTTTATCAATTGGTGTGTCCCACGGGACAAAGTATCCCACATCTGCTATATGGACATATAGGAGATAACCATGATTAAGCCTTTTTATGGATACCGCATCATCAAAATCCTTTGCATTCTCACCATCAATGGTTACTGTAAGAAGATGGGTGAGGTCTTTACGGGCTTTTCTGTCGATAGATTTTTCAGCTAACTCCCTTGCCTCATGAGATACATCTTGAGGGAATCTTCTTGGAAGATTGAATTCATCAATGATTGATTCTACCTCTGCCTGAGGTGTATCTGGCTTTTTTAATATCTTGACGACCTTTCCAATTGGAGGCCTTGAATCAGAGGGATATTGAATTATCTCTGCTATAACATGGTCCTGATTCTTTGCACCACCTCTTCCTTCTGGAGGTATGTAGATGTCAAAGCTGAGGCTTCTGTTTTTGGGCCTTACAAATGAACCATATCTTCCATACTCAAAGACACCAGCTATCTTTGTGTGGGCCCTTTCGAGAATCTTTATGATTCTTCCACTCCTTCGGGCAGGCTCTTCTATCCTGACAACAACTCTATCCTTATCCATAGCTCCACCAGTTAATCTGGCAGGCACAAATATGTCCCTTTCACCTGGTTTTTCTGGAATAACAAATCCATAGCCGTCTCTGTGGGCCTCGAAATATCCTGTTACAAGGTTCATCTCCTCAGGAGGAGCGTAATGACCCTTTCTGGTTTTTATGAGGTCTCCTCTTTTCAGAAGTTCATTGAGGAGTTTTTTGAGGGATTTGAGCTCTCTTTTCTGGAGGCGAAGAAGCCTTGCTATCTCCTCAAAACTGAGGGGTTTTGTCCTTTTTTTAAAGATTTCTGTTATGTCTTCAGGCCTGAGGGGCACTTTCTAATTTTGCCTCTTCAATGGCCTTTGAGATAAGCTCTTCTTCAACCTCTATGAGATTCACCTTTCCTATATCCTGAGGGATAATGGCCCTGATTCTTCCTGAAAGGCTTTTTTTGTCAATCTTCATGGAGGTAATCATAAGGTCTGTCTTCAGGTCAGGTGGTATGTAAGGATTTATTCCGAGGGCCTTCATGGTTTCTGTGATAGATTCTGATACCTCCTTTGGGCAGAGGGATTTCAGGAAACCTATGAGGGCCTCTGCATACATACCCATTGCAACTGCCTCGCCGTGAAGGTATCTTGTATAACCTGTAACTGTCTCTATGGCATGTCCTATGGTATGACCATAATTGAGGATTGACCTCAGGCCTGATTCCCTTTCATCCCTTGAGACAACCTCTGCCTTTATGAGGCAGGACCTCTTGATTATTTCCTTAAGGGTATCATGTTCAAGATTGAGTATCCTTTTTGAATTATCTCTCAGATAATTGAAAAAATCTTTGTCCCATATGACGCCATACTTTATCACCTCTGCCATTCCAGCAAGAAACTCCCTTCTCGGAAGGGTTTTTAGAAATTCTGTATCGATGAGAACAAAGACAGGCTGATAGAATGTACCTATCATGTTTTTCCCAAGAGGGTGGTTTACAGCGGTCTTTCCGCCAACAGAACTGTCCACCTGTGCAAGGAGGGTAGTTGGAACCTGTATGTAGTCAATGCCCCTCATATATGTAGAGGCGACAAATCCTGTGAGGTCTCCGATAACTCCTCCGCCAAAGGCTATCAGGACAGAACGCCTGTCAAACCTGTTTTCGAGGAGTCTTCCATGAAGATTGTAAAACCAGAGTATATCCTTATATTGCTCTCCATCAGGGATGATAAATAATCTCGCGGGAGCCTTTTTTGAAATATCCTCTAAGGTCTTTCTATAGATATCCCAGAGAGTCTCGTTTGTTACTATACCTGTCTGGGAATATCTCTTTGAGGATATGAAATCCAGCAGTCTTTCAATTATCCCCTGACCTATCAGTATTTCATAACTTCTTGGGCCAAGATTTACCTTTAATGAAGTCATACTGTTACATCGCCACCAATTATGATTTCAGAAATCTTATTGATTATCTCCTGAGCAATCTCTTCAGGGGTTTTATTATCTGTATCTATCATTATGTCTGCCTTTTCATAATAGGGTTGCCTTATCTCAAGGAGTTCTTTGATTCTCTGAAGGGGATTTTCTACCTGCAGGAGGGGTCTTGATGTATCCTGTTTTGTCCTTTCGTAAATGGTTTCTGGCGTTGCCTGAAGACATATGATTATGCCTTTCTTCCTGAGGTTTTTGATATTCTCTTCTCTGAGAACTGCTCCTCCACCAGTTGATATAACAACCTTTTCCATTTCAGAGAGCTTTTTTATAACCTGAGATTCAATATCCCTAAAATAAGGTTCACCAAATCTTTTAAAAATCTCTGTTATTGGCATCTTCTCCTGCAACTCAATCTCTGTATCAGCATCAACAAAGGTATAGCCAAGACTCTTTGCAATGAGTCTGCCAACCTCAGTTTTACCTGTTCCCATGAATCCTGTAAGGACAATGTTCTTCATCTCTCTCTGAGGGCTGATATATAAGAATTGTAATTTGCCTTTACCTCTTTGAGGCTGTCACCACCAAATTTTTCGAGAAAGGCATCAGCAATAACAAGGCTCACCATAGCCTCTGCTATCACGGATGCAGAAGGGACTGCACAGACATCAGACCTTTCATAGGCTGCCTCGAGAGATTCGTGGGTTAAGATATCTACTGATCTTAAGGGCTTCTTCAGGGTTGGGATGGGTTTCATTGCTGCCCTTATGATTATGGGCATGCCATTAGAGATTCCTCCCTCTATTCCTCCAGAAAAGTTTGTCTTTCTATAGTATCCCCTTTCGGGACTGTAGAATATCTCATCCATCACCTGAGAGCCCTTTGAATGGGCCATTAATATCCCACCACCAATCTCCACAGCCTTTATTGCCTGAATAGAGGATATGGCTATGCTCAATCGGGCATTCAGCCTTCTATCCCACTGAATCATGCTTCCGAGGCCTGGAGGGACTCCTACTGCAAAGACCTCAAAAACTCCACCAAGGGTATTCCCTTCTACAGAGGCTTCATCTATGAGTTTTTTAATCTCAACAGTGGCCTCTTCATCAGGACATCTTACTTCTGAAAACTCTGCTCGCTTTGAGAGTTCAAGGAGTTTTTCTCCATCAGACCAGTATCCTTTTGTATCATTAGAGCTAAGACCCTTCCCACCAATGGATAGGACATAACTTCCTATCTGGATATTAAATTCCTCAAGAAACCTCCTTGCTACTGCTCCAAGGGCAACCCTCATGGCTGTCTCCCTTGCAGAGGAGCGTTCAAGGACATTTCTTATGTCATCATGGCCATATTTCAGAGCTCCCGGGAGGTCTGCATGGCCAGGCCTCGGTCTTGTGACCTTTTTGACCTCTCCATTTACAGGTTCAACAGACATTAATTCTTGCCAGTTCTTCCAGTCTTTGTTTTCTATCCAGAGGGTAATGGGTGCACCTGTGGTAAGACCGTGTCTTACGCCTGATAGAATCTCAGCGTGGTCGGATTCAATCTTCATCCTTCCGCCTCTTCCATAGCCTGCCTGTCTCCTTTTGAGATGGTTGTCTATATAGGAGGAGCTAAGGGCAAGACCTGCAGGGATACCTTCAATTATTCCAGCAAGTCCCTTTCCGTGAGATTCACCTGATGTAAGAAACCGTAGCATCTTTAATGTCTTAACATTTTAGCCCAAATGGCATTTTACGGAAAAGCTTGCCATTAAAGGATTCGTAGGGATTTCAGTATCTCTCGAAGGCGTGGTTCCTGTTCAGCGTATTCTTTTAATGCCTTTTCGAGGAGCTCTTCTCTTTCTTCAAGCTCCTTATTTTTTCTAATAGTTGGTGCAAGGGCAGTGCGTCTATCCCAGAGGACAAAACCAATAAGGGCCATCATACCTGTAAAAAGGATACCAAAGCCTCCAAGGATTATGGCCTGTAATGAATCAATCCTCTTTTCTAATCCATCGATTCTTGCCTCCAGGGCCTTCTGTCCTGCCTTTAATTCAGCAAGGGCCTTAAAGATCTCTCTGTCAGTTATCCTTTCAGCCCTCTCAATGGCAAAGGCCTTGAGGGCAAAAAGGGCTGTAGAGAGTATGATAACTAAAATATATTTTGTCATGATGCCTCCTGAACAGAGCAAAACTTTTTTCATAGCCTATTTTACCAGAGTCAAAAGGTGTTGTCAAAAAAACTTTCGAGTTTTAGTCTTTTGCCTCACGACTACCAGTATCACTATCGCAATTATCAGGGCAAGGCTTGCAAATTTTGCAAGCTTCAGGGCAAGCATTATAAGGATAATGGCAAATATAATAAGCCAGGCAGTCATATGTTATATTACCACATGAGGAAGTTCAGGGTCATATGTCCTGGAAGGACA
>DAISHO010000016.1:0-15329 GCA_036822495.1 Thermodesulfovibrionales bacterium | reverse complement strand
ATCACTGCTGTCCAAAACAAATTGAAAGGGGCTTTTAAAATAGGCTGAAGTAGGCTACAGGCTATAGGCCATAGGCGATAGGCTGTAGGCAATAGGAAATAAATAAAAATATCCCTGACGCCTGTAGCCTTATGCCTGTAGCCTGTTCTTTGGCCTTATGCCCATTTAAAACTTTATTTTGGACAGGTGTGAACTTCTATAGTTATGAAAAGGGAGATTCCAAGACTTATTATATCGGGTCTTAGAGGTGGTAGTGGAAAGACTCTTACCACCCTTGCGATTATCTCCTATCTGAATATCAAGAAGGGGTTCAGGGTGATACCTTTTAAAAAAGGACCTGACTATATAGATGCTGGCTGGCTCGCCTTTGGAGCAGGAAACCCCTGTTATAATCTCGACTCCTTTATAATTCCTGAAGAGGGACTTGTTAAAAACTTTTTAAGGCACTCAACAGGAGACATATCCATTATAGAAGGTAACAGGGGGCTCTATGATGGAATGGATGCAGAGGGTACCCACAGCACGGCAAGGCTTTCAAAACTCCTTGATGCTCCTGTGATACTCATAATTGATTGTACAAAGGTCACAAGGACAGCTGCTGCCTTTGTCCTTGGTGCGATGGAATTCGATAGGGAACTAAAGATTAAGGGAGTTGTCCTAAATCAGGTCTCGGGCAAAAGACATGAATCTGTTATAAGGGATTCCATAGAGAGATATTGCTCTGTGCCTGTAGTGGGTGCTATACCAAGACTCGAGGTGAAGGAACTTCCAGAGAGGCATATGGGTCTTCTTCCATGGCATGAACACTCCAGCAGGCAGATGGTAATAGATTTAGCATTAAGCATAGCAGAGAGATATCTTGACATGGATTCACTACTGAAGATTGCAGAGGAACATTCAGAGATAAATATACCAGAGTACCTTTTATATAATGAACCAACAACTGTTAATCCAGAATATGGTTCTTCAATAAAGGTTGGCATAGTAAAAGATTCAGCCTTTCAATTTTATTATGAAGAAAACCTTGAGGAGTTAAGAAACCTTGGGGCTGAGCTTGTTGAGGTCAATGCCCTTTGTGACAGAGGGCTTCCACCTGTAGACTGCCTTTACATTGGTGGAGGATTTCCTGAGACAAATGCCATAGGTCTTTCGGAGAACAGAGAATTTATCGAATCCCTGAGGAGGGCTATCGAAAAAGGTCTTCCTGTTTATGCAGAATGTGGAGGTATGATGTATCTTGGAAGAGAGATTATCTTTAAGGACAGAAGATACCCAATGGCAGGGGTTATACCTGTGAGCTTTTATATGGAGGAGAGGCCTGTTTCTCATGGTTATACCGTAGTGGAGGTTACAGAAGAAAATCCCTTTTATCCTGTGGGCACAGTGCTTAGAGGTCATGAATTTCATTATTCAAGACCTGTTAATATAGGTGAATTGAGGCTCTCCTTTACCATGAGAAGGGGTGATGGTATAATTAATAAAAAGGATGGTGTCTCCTATAAAAATCTCCTTGCTACCTATACCCATGTCCATGCCTATGGAACAAAGGAGTGGGCAGAGGGTCTAATAAAAAAAGGAGCAACATGGAGGAAAAGGTATGCTCAAGACATTGATACATGTAAATGAACCTGACAGATGGCCTGTAGCTATATCGAATATTGTTAATCTTTTAAATGATGTGGGTGATACCAATGTGAGTGTAGTGGTCGTGAGTAATGGTGCTGGTGTTAAGGGATATGTAACCTGTTCAGAAGAGACTCAAGGAGTGTGTCTTCCTGGAGCAGTTGATACATTGAAAAAAATGGAAGAGCTTTCAAAGAGGGGTGTGAGGTTTCTTGCTTGCAGGAATGCCCTTAGGGCAAACAATATTGACGAAAAGAGCCTCCCACATTTTGTTGAGGTTGTGCCAGCAGGTATGACAGAGCTTATAAAGAGACAGGCAGAGGGATTTGCCTATATAAAACCATAGGAGACCTCCTTGAAGGACCTTATAAAAAAATATCTTCTTCAAGGCAAATTTGACAGTATTGTTGAGCTTGGAGAACCCGGTAAAATTATAAGGACTCTCATCTCCCTTTCTTATGACAAGACAGAGGAGATTGCCTGGAAGGCCATAGAGGCCATTGGAAGGTTGGTATATCTTGTCTCAAAGGATAGGCCAGAATTCGGACATGAGATTATAAGGAGGCTTCTATGGAGCATCAGGGATGAGGCAGGTGGAATTGGCTGGAGCTCTCCTGAGATTATTGGTGAGATTGTGAGGAATGACCCATCAAGATACCAGGATATCCCCAGAGTTTTATGGTCCTTTATGGATGAGGAATTCCTCAGAAAGGGTATAATATGGGCAATGGGAAGGATAGGAGAGATAGATCCTGTGCTTGTCGAATTTTCATTACCATTCTTGCGTCTGATCTCAAAAAATGATAATGACAGCGAGATTAGATTTTATGCCCTATGGGCAATATGTAAGATTTCTGGTGAATATGAAGAACCGGAAAATATTATTAAGGCAACGATATATGATAAAGGGAGGTTAAAAGAGACGCTCTCTTCTGAGCTAAGAGCTTGCAGAAGGATAGTACCTGAGGGAAAGCCTCCCGATAAAAAAGAAGGAGCTTTTATTTATAAAGATGATATTTTTGTTGAAGATAGCTCCCTCAGGTGTCCTTTCTGTAACTCGCCTGTACAGAGACCTGATGAACTTAAAAAAGGTATGGCAGATGTCCTTGGCGGTAGATGTAGATGTGGCGCCCTTTATGCCTATGATCCTTCAGGAAGGGCCCTTGGAGAGGTCCTAATGGACAGCCTTGCCATTTTGTGTAATGGTGATTATAATAAAGCAATCAGTCTTGAAGAGGGTAAAGATTATCTAATTAGAGATTTTATGTATGAGCCTTATCTAAATCGTCTTTCAGGATATAGCGGTTCTGTAAGTGCAAGGCGGTTGGTCTTTATTAAGGTTTTAGTATAGTAAATGAAATAAATAAGAGATATGTATAGATAAATTTTTTTAATTTGACGAGTTTGTGATATATAGTGTATATACTATGACACATAATTACACATCAGGTTTTTAGAGGGCAACCTAAATTTAGAATTTTAGATTTGCAATGACAGTATTACTGTCAAAAAAAACAAAAAGGAGGTAGAATATGCCCACGATAGAATTCCAGGGTAAACAGATTGAGGTTGATGAGGATGGTTATCTTGTTAACCTCAATGACTGGAGTAAAGAACTTGCTGAACATATGGCTTCTAAGGATGGTATTACACTCACAGATGCCCACTGGGAGATAATTAACTTCCTGAGGGACTATTACCAGAAGTATCAGATTGCACCGATGATTAAGATACTTGTTAAAGAAGTTGGAAAGGTTATGGGACCTGACAAAGGAAATACAAAATACCTGTATCAGCTCTTCCCTGATGGACCTGCAAAGCAGGCCTGTAGATACGCTGGTCTTCCAAAACCAACAGGTTGCGTGTAATTCAAGGTAGGCCTCTGTTAAAGAGGTGCTATTAAATGGAATTAAAAAGGGTCCTTGAAGAAAGGAGACCCCTAATCATTGAGGGGTGGTTTCAGTCCTTGTTAGAGGGTTATCCTTCTGAAGGAAGGAGATTCATTGGTAACATCAAGAAGGATAGATTTGAAAACCCAATGGGTTCCACCCTATTTGAAGGATTAGAGGGTCTCTTTGAGTATCTCCTCTATAAAGAAAAAGGACTGAATGGTTCAATAGAAACATTTATCAGATTGAGGGCTATTCAGGACTTTAAACCTTCCGAGGCAATAGGTTTTATATTGCACCTGAAAGAGATAATCCTGAGAGAGTTATCTGATGTTCTATATGACAGAGATATGATGGAGGAGTTTTTTTACCTCTCTTCAGAGATTGACCAGATTGCCTTGAAGATGTTTGATTTCTACATGGAGTCAAGGGAGCGGTTAAATGAGGTGAAGGTGAATGAACTCAGGAACCTTACCGGCTGGATGCTCAGAAAGATGAACATATTGAAAGAATATTCTGAATAAAGCTCATAAAAAAATAAAAAACAAAAAATTTAGAAAGAGGTAGGAAAGATGAGGATAGTAGGTTCTCTTTTGCTGGTTTTAGCTCTCATTTTTATTGCCTATCTTGGTGCTGGCCCTGCTGGATTGAAGCCCCTTTTCGGAATAGTGATCCCTTACATAGCTATAGCTGTATTTGTCCTCGGTTTTCTTTACAAACTCATTAAATGGGGTCGTTCCTATGTGCCCTTCAGGATTCCAACCACAGGAGGCCAGCAGAGGTCATTACCATGGATAAAATGGAGTAAGCTCGACAATCCCGCTACAGGTGCTGGTGTTGTTGGCAGGATGGCCCTTGAGATATTCCTTATGCGTTCCCTCTTCAGAAACACCAGGAGTGAGCTTGTTGGCTCAAGACTCGTTCATGGCTCTTCAAAGTGGCTCTGGATGGGAGCAATGGCATTCCACTGGGCCTTCTTTATTGTATTAATCAGACACATGAGACTCTTTATTGATCCTGTGCCAGGTTATGTCCACTTTCTTGAGAACCTCGATGGTTTCTTCCAGATAGGGATACCAAGGCTTATGCTTACAGGTGTGATACTTATTGGTGCAGGTCTCTATCTCTTCTTGAGAAGATGGTATATACCACAGGTGCGTTACATATCCCTTCCAGCTGATTACTTTCCTTTATTCCTCATAGTAGCCATTGCAACAACTGGTGTCTTAATGAGATATTTCACAAAGACTGATGTAGTTGCAGTAAAGACCCTTCTACTGGGTCTCATGTCCTTCAGTCCTGTAATACCTGAAAAGGAAAAGATAGATACGATATTTTATGTCCACCTTTTCCTTGTAAGTATCCTTCTTGTTTATTTTCCCTTCAGCAAGCTAATGCACCTTGGAGGTATCTTTATGAGTCCTACAAGGAATATGGCAAACAATCTAAGGGTAAAGAGACATGTAAATCCCTGGGATTATCCTGTAAAGGTCCATCATTATGAAGAATATGAGGAAGAATTCCGTGACAAGATGAAGGCCGCAGGAATCCCGGTAGAAAAGGAGTGAGACTATGGCAAAGCCACCAAAACCACAGGAATTGATACAGACAATAGACTACAAACCTCCTAAGACAGACTGGAGGAAACTTAAGGTTGAACTTAGAGATGGAATGTACTGCCATCCTGCTAAGAAGAAAGACCTTGAGGCTGTTGATTATCCCTATATCAGGGAATGGTCACCAAAGGACGAAGACTGGAAGCTTCCCAGCGACTGGAAGGAGCAGGTCCTTGAGGCAATAAGGCAGAGGCTCATAAGGTTCAGGAGCTTCCATGTCTTTATGGATATATGTGTGAGATGTGGTGCCTGTGCAGACAAATGCCATTTCTTCCTCGGCTCAGGTGACCCGAAGAATATGCCTGTTTTGAGGGCAGAACTGATGCGTTCCATCTACAGGAGATATTTCACGCCTTCCGGTAAGATCCTTGGAAGCATTGCCGGTGCCAGGGAGCTTACAGAGGATGTCATAAAGGAATGGTGGTATTATTTTTATCAGTGTACTGAGTGCAGGAGATGTTCCCTTTACTGCCCCTATGGGATAGATACAGCAGAGATTACCATAATAGCAAGGGAGATTCTTAATCTCCTTGGGCTTCAGCTTGGCTGGATTGCCGGTCCTGTTGC
This sequence comes from Thermodesulfovibrionales bacterium, assembly GCA_036822495.1. Taxonomy (GTDB): domain Bacteria; phylum Nitrospirota; class Thermodesulfovibrionia; order Thermodesulfovibrionales; family CALJEL01; genus CALJEL01. The sequence continues at coordinate 9,634 of DAISHO010000016.1, read as the reverse complement.
CAATTGCTACTGGAAGGGTAATCACCTTGGCCTCGAACCCCATACAATAAAAAGCAATATTGAGTTTATGCTTGATGATATAGAGAATATCACAGGCATAAGGATAGAACCCTCCTTCAACAGAAAGGGAGCAGAGATCCTCTTTATCACACCCTCAGGAGACCTCTTTGGAGTGCCAGGTGTCTATACCTGCATGGGTTATCTTATGCTCTTCCATGAGCTTGGCCTTGACTATACCTGGAGCACCTATGCCTCTGAGGGAGGTAATTTTGGATTCTTCACATCAATGGAGATGGCAAAGAGACTTACCTATAAGATCTATGCAGAGGCAAAGAGGCTCGGGGTGAAGTGGATTCTTGGCGGTGAGTGCGGTCATATGTGGAGGGTATGGAATCAGTACCTTCCCACATTCTGGGAACCAGCTGACAATCTTCAGGTGCCTGTGTCTCCTATTACAGGGACAAGGTTTGAGCATGCAAGATACTCAAAACTTGTCCATGTTGTTGAGTTTACAGCAGACCTTATAAAGCATGGAAAACTCAATCTCGACCCGAGCAGGAACGACCATCTGGTTGTTACATGGCATGACTCCTGCAATACCTCTCGTGGGATGGGGATGTTTGAGGAGCCAAGATTTGTTGTAAAGACTGTTGCAAAGAATTTCTACGAGATGCCCGACAATACCATTCGGGAGAGGACCTTCTGCTGTGGAAGTGGTTCAGGCCTTAATGCCTCAGAGAATATGGAACTAAGGATGCGAGGTGGATTTCCAAGGGCAATGGCAGTAAAACATGTTAACGAAAAATACGGAGTGAATGTCCTTGCAAACATGTGTGCCATAGACAGGGCAGCACTACAGCCCCTTATGGATTACTGGGTGCCAGGAGTAACAGTCATGGGAGTTCACGAGCTTGTTGGCAATGCCCTTGTTATGAAGGGTGAGAAAGAGAGGACCCTGGATATGCGTGGTGAGCCTCTTCCAGGAAAGGAGGCAAAGGAAGAATGAAGAAGTATGTCTACATAGGCATAGTGGTCTTTCTTGTGATAGTGACCTATCCTTTCTGGAGTGTCTCTGGAAAGGCTCTTAAAAAGCCAGAGCCAAAACTTGATACACCCGAGATACAGAAGCTCGTAGAGAAAAAGTGTGTTGAGCCAAAGGAGTTCATGAAGAGAGAACACATGAAGCTCCTTAATGAATGGAGGGATTCAGCCCTGAGAAATGGTAGGAGGGTCTATGTGAATAGTGAGGGTAAGACCTTTACAATCAGTCTTCAGAATACCTGTATGAAATGCCATTCCAATAAAAAGAAGTTCTGTGATGAGTGTCATACTTATGCAGGTGTGACCCCCTATTGCTGGGATTGTCATGTCGCACCAAAGGAAGAGGAGGGTCAAATATGAGCATGGATAGAAGAGAGTTCCTTAAAATTGCAGGTGCAGGCACGCTACTGAGCCTTGCAGGACTTGGTCTCTTTGAAAGGGTAACAGAAAAGGATATAGAGGCAGCAGTTGAAAGATATACAAAGGACCCTTCTGCAATGAATGCAAAGAGATGGGCAATGGTTGTTGACCTAAGAAGGTTCAAAACAGAGGAGGACTATCAGAGAATTATAAAGGCATGCCACAAGATCCACAATGTCCCGGACTTTGGTAATCCAAAGGATGAGATAAAATGGATATGGACAGATAAATATGGCCATGCCTTCCCTGGTCAGGAACACGACTTTCTGCCTGAATGGCTTGAGTCAAAATTCATCCCCCTTCTGTGCAATCACTGTGCAAATCCTCCTTGTGTGAGGGTCTGTCCTGTTAAGGCAACATTCAAGAGCCCTGATGGTATAACCCAGCAGGATTATCACAGATGTATTGGCTGCAGGTTCTGCATGGCAGCCTGTCCCTTTGGAGCAAGGAGTTTCAACTGGAGAGATCCAAGACCCTTTATAAAAGAGGTAAATCAGGAGTTTCCTACAAGGACAAAAGGTGTTGTGGAGAAGTGCAACTTCTGCACAGAGAGACTTGCAAAAGGACTGAAACCAGCATGTGTTGAGGAATCTAAGGGTGCCCTTATATTTGGCGACCTTCTTGATCCAAATTCAGAGGTGAGGCAGGTCCTTAGAAAGGAATTCACTGTAAGAAGGAAGGCAGAGCTGGGCACAGACCCCAGTGTCTTCTACATAATAGGAGGTAGTGAAAATGTTTGAAAAGGCCCTTGAAGGAAGCAGGCGTTACTGGTTATGGCTGATAGCCCTTGCTATTATATCAGGGATAGGAACACTTTACTATCTCAAACAGCTCCAGTATGGATTGGGTCTTACAGGTCTCAGCAGGGATGTCTCATGGGGGCTCTATATAGGCCAGTTCACATTCCTCGTTGGAGTTGCTGCCTCAGCTGTTATGGTAGTCCTTCCCTATTATCTCCACAACTATAAGGTCTTTGGAAGGATAACTATCCTTGGAGAATTCCTTGCAATACCCTCTGTTATAATGTGTCTCCTGTTTATTTTCGTTGACATGGGTCAGCCCATGAGGATACTGAATGTCCTTCTTCATCCAACACCAAGGTCAATCCTCTTCTGGGACTCTGTGGTTCTCAGCGGTTATCTTTTTTTGAATCTTCTTGTTGGATGGACAGTCCTTCATGCTGAGAAGAAGGAGATACCACCACCAAAGTGGATAAAGCCTTTCATCTATTTATCTATAATCTGGGCACCCTCAATCCATACTGTTACAGCCTTTATCTATGCTGGACTTCCTGGAAGACACTTCTGGCTCACTGCTATAATGGCAGCAAGATTTCTTGCCTCAGCCTTCTCATCAGGTCCGGCACTCCTTATTATCCTTGCCATGATAATAAGGAGATACACGAAGTTTGACCCTGGCAAGGAGGCGATACAGGCCCTTGGAAAGATTGTGACATACTTCATGCTTACAAGTGTCTTTTTCACGGGTCTTGAGCTCTTTACTGCTTTCTATAGCGGTATCCCTGGCCACCAGCATCCATTCCAGTACCTCTTTGTAGGTCTTGAGGGTCATGGAAGGCTTGTGCCACTAATGTGGATATCAGCAATACTTGCCATATTCTCACTCATACTACTTCTTAATCCAGCAACAAGGCGTAATGAGAGGACCCTTGCTGTGGCATCAGCAGCAGTATTTATAAGCCTCTGGATAGAGAAGGGCTTTGGTCTGATAATAGGAGGATTTGTTCCCAATCCCTTTGAGAAGGTCTTTGAATACTGGCCAACAGGACCTGAGACAATAATTACAATTGGTGTATGGGCAGCAGGCTTCTTAATCCTCACACTTCTTTATAAGATTGCAACTACTGTAAAGGAAGAGGTAGGAGAATCAGCCCATCATTGATAAGATTTGGGGGTGGTTATCCACCCCCAAAAATGTTAATAAAATGTAGGGGTGTTTTGGTGTGGAGGGAATATTTAAAGTTTTGTTTTAAAAGGGTAACAGGTTTTTTGATTCTATTCTATTAATAATCCCATCTAATAGCAATGCAGTCTCGTCTTCAGGTGTGAATGGTTGTCAAGCTTCGATGCCTCTCCATCTACTTTAACATTTCAGGCTGGTAAGGGTTGCAGGGTAGAGCACCAGAGTTTTACAATTACAAACCTGGCACCATGCGGTCAGGCCTTTATTATGCCGGATGATCAACCATGGTTATCACAGAATCCAAGATGGCTCTGTGGCTGGTGGGGCTGTCCCTTGGGGGCAGGTGAGAGTGGAGATGTCTGGGTAAATGTATCCACTTATGGCTTAACACCTGGCAATTATAGTGGAACAATATATGTAAAAAACAAGTCCATGACAAAGGAAGTGAATGTGGAACTTACAGTTACCTCATCCGAAGAGGTCTGTGATGGGATAGACAATAATTGCAATGGTCAGATAGATGAGGGCTGCGATGTATGTGAAGATAAAGATGGAGATGGACATTATGCTGTAAGTCCGAGATGTCCTCAGGGTGATGACTGTAATGATAGTGATGTAACGGTTTACCCAGGGGCGCCAGAGGTCTGTGATAGGAAGGACAATAATTGCAATAAGGTTCCAGATGAGGGATGCTGTGAAGGGAGTGTGAGTGTTTATCCTTCAGAGGTCTGGCCATTTATACCAACCTCGCAGAGACCCTCAGGCTATAGTGAGGATTGGACTAAATCAACAATCACAATATCATTAAGTAAACCCGCACCACCTGGTGGATGCAATATAGATTTTGAAGTAGAGGCGGTAACAAATTCAGGTGGGCATATAGATAATGGGCATACTGGCATAAGACCAAAAGGAACAGTTAATTCTATTACAATACCTATTAATGCCCTTGAAGGCAAGGCGGAATACAGGAGTTCAGAGGTATCAGGGGAGGAGAGGATAAAGGTAAAGGTTAATGGCAGGGATGCTGGAGAAGTAAGGATAATGGTGAGGGTGCCTGGGCTACAAGGGATGAGTGGTGACTATTACAATTTTAAAACACAGCCCTTTGAAAACAAACATACAGAAGTTTATAATGTTCAATCGTGGGTAGATGGTCTGTTTAATAAGATTGCCTTTGAATATCATAAGAGATTTCCAGATGCAGAGCTACTTGTGGTGACTGATGCAAGTCTTGCAGACGGAGGGTTGTATGACTACCAGAATACATGGAGACCCCCGCATAGAACTCATAGAATAGGAACTGATATTGATGTGAGGAGTAAGAATATATTGGAAAGAAATAGATATATATTTGAGAGTATCGTATGTGATAATTATGGCTTGCCGAGATTGGAATTTGCTGGACAGGGTAATGAACACTATCATTTATATTTCTATCCTTACCAAAATTTAGGAAAACTTTGTGAAGGGAGGCTCCCTATATGAAGACAAAGCTCTATTTCTTATTTTTAGCCATTTTGGTTGTTAATATAACACAAACAGCCAAATCACAAAGCGAATTAGTGAATGGATATTATGACCCGGTTAATGATTGGTTTGTATTCGAATGGGATCGGCCGGAATATGGGAAAACCATGACAATTTATGATCCGCCAAATAAAGTTAAACCTGTGATTAAGGGACGTGTAGTTTTTGATTCTGATACTCAAGAGTATATCTATAACTATGAAGTAGGTAATCAAACTGGAATTATCCAATCTATTGCAGATATTGTAATCAAATATATGGCGCCTATATATGATGCCAAAGCGCCGTCTGAGGATTGGTATATGAATAGATATAGGGGAAAAGATGCATGGCACTGGACAAATTATCCTCCTGGGATACTTCCTGGAGAGACAAAGAGCGGATTTTTCTTTAAAAGTAAAGGAGTACCAACCATCGTAAATTCTGTTTTTTTGGGTGGTAAACGTGCCATATACTCCCCTCCTGGCGACTATGACACAGATGATGTGGTAGAGTCCTTTGACAGGGTTATGAAAACACTTGAAGAGCAATACCCAGAAAAGTTTGAATATGTTGTAAGAAAGACCATTGGTCCCACAGCTCCACCATCTGATTTCAAGCCCCTTGATTTTCTCAACTACATCATAGACCTAAAACACCAATCCACTTCTCTTGGCTGGATAAGAGACAAGGGTATAGAGCAGAGCCTTGATACAAAACTTGAGAATGCAAAAAAGAAGATTGAGCAAGGCAATGTTGGGGCGGCAAAGAATATCCTTGAGGCATTAATAAACGAGGTAGAGGCACAGGGGTGTGAGAGTTATGAAAGCTGTCCCTCTGGCAAACACCTGACCTCTGAGGCATATGCACTGTTGAAGTATAATGTAAGGTATCTGATAGAGAATCTATGAAATTATATTATTCCCCTTTTTTCTCTTCTTCATCCTCAAGCATCCTGAATTTTGGTCTTTCAGGATCTTCATATTGACCGCTCTTTACAGCCCATAAAAAGAATAGCCATGTAGCTATGCCAAGGCAAAGGGCAAGGAATATTAGAAAAAAGAGAGTCCACATATCTAATTTAATTATAGGTTTGCATGGATTTTTTTCATCTCTTCTTCCTGAATTCCGAGTCTTGTCATTAATTCAAGCACACAGGCTTCAAAGAATATAAGGCAGGAAATCTCAAACAGTGAACCCATAGGAGGCATCGGTAAACCCCTGAGCTCCCTTTCTGTATATCCTTTAATCTCTCGTGGTATTGCCTCGGATGGAATCTGGACAATTATGTCCGAAAGGTTTGCAAGCTCAGAATTTCTGTCCCAGGTGATCCCTGCGACTTTTCCACCAAGACCTTTTGCTGTCTTTGATGTCTCAATAACCCATGTGGTTTTTCCTGAACCTGAGACTGCTATCAAACCATCCCCTTTTCTCATGGCTGGTGTTATAGTTTCACCAACAATAAAGACCTTCTTTTTGAGATGCACAAGTCTCATTCCGAAGGCCTTTGCCACGAGGCCTGACCTTCCAGCACCTATGAGATAGAGTCTTGGAGACCTGAGGACAAAATCTATAAAGGCATCGAATTCCGAGTGCGAGATCTTTTCGGTTATATCTTTTATCTTGTTAAGTATGAATGAATAATAAGACATATCATGCCCTCCTCATGGTATCCTTCAGGGTTTTTGCTGCAAGAACTGGATCTGAGGCCTTGGTTACATACCCGCCAACAATTATAATCTCGGGTGAAAATCCCATCAACAATGGTATATCTTCCGGTCTGATGCCTCCTGCTATTGCATAGGGATAGTTGACCTTCTTAAGATATTCCTCAAGAAATTCTGAAGGCCTCTTGCCCTTTCTCTGCTCATCAAGACCTGTGTGGATACAGAAATAATCGGGCTTAACTTCCTTTAGTTCTAATGCCCTTGAGATCATGTCCTTTGCACCAATTAGGTCTATCATAGCCCTTTTACCCTGTCTTCGGGCCTCTTCAATAGTCTCTTTAATTGTTTCAAAGGGTGCTTGGCCACACACACTCACCATATCAGCACCTGCATTATAAGCCATTTCTGCCTCAATTCTTCCTGCATCCATAATCTTCAGATCAGCAAAAAGGAGTTTTGAAGGGAATGCTTCTCTTAGTCTTTTTATTATATTGATACCCGAGGATTTTATTAGTGGTGTGCCTGCCTCGATAATCTCAAAATACTCTTCCACTTTTCTGGCAATATCTATTGCCCTCTGAGGATCAACAAGGTCAATGGCTAATTGCAGGAAGGGCATTTATATTTAAATAATACCATATCTTGTTATACTTAAACTATGGGCAAATGCAGACTCTGCAGGGCTGAATCTTCCTATATATCCAGGGAGTTATCCCTCTGCGCAGGGTGCATAAAGAAAAGACCCGAAGATGCTATACCCCTTGCAATGGAGACCCATGCCAGAACCAGACACAGATTCGGCCTTCTAGAAAGACCACCAAAGGACCCTGAAGGTATACCTTGCAATCTTTGCGTTAATGAATGTAGAATCCCGGAGGGAGGACTCGGTTATTGCGGCCTCAGAAGAAATGAAGGAGGTAAGCTCACAGGTATAAGCAGAGAAGAAGGGAAGCTCTCGTGGTATCTTGATCCCCTTCCTACAAACTGTGTTGCTGACTGGGTTTGCCCTGGAGGGACAGGGCGAGGTTATCCAGAATATGCTGTTAGAAATGGTCCTGAATATGGTTATTATAACCTTGCTGTATTCTTCCACGCCTGTAGTTTTAATTGTCTTTACTGTCAGAACTGGCATTTCAGACAAGAGACATTAAAGCCAGAATTAATGGAGATAGATGCGCTCCTATCTGATATCAATGACCTTACAACATGTATATGCTATTTTGGTGGAGACCCCACTCCCCAGCTTCCTTTTGCTATAGAGGCATCAAAAAGGGCTATTGAGGTATCAGGTGGGAGGATACTCAGGATATGCTGGGAGACAAATGGAGCAATGCATAAAAATCTTCTGGAGGAGATGATTGAACTGAGTTTGAAGTCAGGAGGGTGTGTAAAATTTGACCTGAAGGCCTGGGATGAGGCTCTTCACATTGCCTTAACAGGCATTACAAACAAAAGGACACTCGAGAATTTTGAGTATGCAGGCAGATATATTTCTGAGCGACCTGAACCACCACCTCTGATTGCAAGTACTCTCCTCGTGCCAGGATATATTGATACTGAAGAGATCAGAGGCCTGGCGAGATTTATTGCATCTATAAATCCAGATATACCTTACAGTCTTCTTGCCTTCTATCCCCATTTCTATATGCAGGACCTGCCACTTATCAGTAAAACAGAGGCCTACGAGTGCATGAGAATAGCAATGTCAGAAGGTCTCAAGAATGTAAGAATCGGAAATCTGCATCTTCTCAGATAGGATTTTAATTGAAAGATTTAAATGGTTTTTATGCTTATTTTCTGTTATTCCCAGTTTGAAATGTCACATTATTTCGTCCATACATCCTCCATGGGTGGTTTTCAGGCGGTCTCCACTTCTTTTTTCTAACCTTCTTTTCTATCGGAAAGTATTCCCTTTTGTTTAATGTATTTGCACTATAGTTCTTAGAATAGTTTTTATCTTGAGTTTCCAGGGAGGGCACCTTTTTGCCTTCAAAAAGGATACCGATTCTCCCATCTTCATATTCGCAGACCTCAACCCATTTACCGCTGAAACTCTTAATCCCGTTCAACCGGGAGTAACTGATACGCCTTTCCCTTAAATCTTACAGTGTTATAGTTATTAACCTTCCTTGGATGTCTTATGGTGAATATCAGGTCAAGGTCCTTGTCTTTGCTTAACTCCCTGTAAGTACTCTCAACTGAAAGGGTATAATGGCTGTTATACCATGGCAGAAACTCCTCTTGAAGGAACCTGTTTGCCTCCTCGTAATCCTTTATCCCCTTTAGTCTCATCTCCTTTATGAGCCTGTCCTGGAAGAATCAAAAGAGTCTTTCTATCCTGGTATTCCTTCAGAACCTTCATGTTTGCCCAGACAGTATCTGAGGGATAGAACCTTCCGTATACATATCCATCTGCATCATCTATCATTGCAACTAACCACCAGGGTTCATGAATCTCATCAATCCATTTATGCTGGGAGGAGTCCATCTGGACAAGCATACCTACCTCTGGCATCCTCCTGCGCCTCCGATACACCTTCCGCTTTTTCCTTGACTCATGAAGCCCCTCTTTTATTAATATCTGACGCAGGCTCTCATAACTAACTTCAATACCATGCATATCCCTCAGTTTATCCCTGAAATGCAGGATATTAAAATCTTTATACAACTCCTTCCTTAAAGAGACTATCCTGAGCTCCATCTCAGGGGTTATCTTTGTATTTGGTGGTTTTAGAGGCATTTTCCTTAAAAGTCCATTAATACCTTCTGCCTTAAATCTGTCTCTTAACCTCAGTGTGTGTCTGTAACTTAGACCAAGAAGCTCGGAAGCAGTCCTGAGGTCAATGATGCCTTCAAGTACATCTGTTAATACCTTATGTCTCTTCAATTCTACCTCCCTAATCCATATCCTTTCCATCTCCTATCCTCCTGTAATTATTTTTGGAGGATAGTTTACCAATGTGACATTTTAAATTAGTAATTAAGTGTGACATTTTAAAATAGTAACCACATTTTATGCTGGTAGTGTAAAATCTTCTGTGTAAATTTGCAAAAGGGACAAAAAAAGGTGTATC
>DAISHO010000015.1:0-15479 GCA_036822495.1 Thermodesulfovibrionales bacterium | reverse complement strand
CTGAGGTTTCCGTATTCATCATAGGTCATCTGCCATAGGGCATTCTGGGTGGGTGTTATTATCTGGGTGAGCCTGAGAAGGTTTCCTGTGGTCTGTTCGTATTGGGCATGCCTCTTTCTGAGAAGTCTGTTGTTTGTAAGGTCCCTTACCTCTATCATGTCGGGTTTCATTATGTAGGCATTTCTGTCTATAAAGTAGGAGATATCTGCCTGGAGGTCATCATCTGTACCTTCATCGCCAGCATCGTAGAAATGGATTATATTGCCATAGCTGTCATAGCTGTATTGCTGGTATGTGAATTTTTCATAGAGACCTTCGTCAGTCTTTGTTCCATCATATAGATAGGTGGTTGTCCTTGTAAGGCCAGGGAATTTAGAATCTTCCATTACATCTATGAGTTCATAGGTATTATCTGTCCTTGCCCATACATTTCCATCCTTATCTTTTGTGACAGTCTTTATGAGAAGGCCCTTGAGATAATAGTTATTGTTATGATATGTCCTGATTATGGACCTCCCTTCAGGACTATCTGGTGCCTGAGTCTCTACAACTTCTCTAAATCCATAAAACTCCCTTTCAAATCTGTCATAATAGCCATCTTTGTATTTATACACTGTTTTATAGGAATTACCCATTCCATCTGTAAGAACTACCCTGCTCAGCACCCATCTGCTCTGGGGCATCTCATAGGTATTGCCCTCTCTATGGTAATCTATGGTTATCTTTCCTCCAAGGGGTCTGTAAACTGTCTTAAGGAGATTTGTCCTTCCTGTATTGTTATAGGCAACATGAAGTTCACTGTCATGATTTGAGGCAACATGGTCTGGATAGCCATCGCCATTCATATCTATCAAGCCATATTGCTGGCGGGATATGGACTCGCTCAGCTCTCCACCAGGGTTGATTATAATGTAGCAAGGTGTAAATGGGATGGGTATACCGAAGGTAAAATAAAGGCCTCCACCAAGGGTTATGTTATCGTTCTCTGCTATCTTTTCAAACCCACCATTCCATTCCACTGGTGGAAGATAGGCACTTCCTGTGTTGAAGCTCACATCAAGCCCATTAGAGCCAGGCCAGACCCTGTCTGGAAGGCCATCGCCATTTATATCTGCAAGCATTGATTTTGTCTTTGAGACATTTGCTCCAAGGGAGATACCTCCTGCAAAGCCATAGATTCCGTCATTAAAACCGGGGCTTACACCAATAGAGGCCTCTGAATGGGAGCCACTGCTTATCATGGCATTGAAATCCTCAGGAGGTGCAAATTTATAGCCAAGGTTGAGGGAGACACTGCCATCATGGAAGACCCTGTCTGGAAGGCCGTCACCATTTATATCTATAAGGTCCATTTCTCCGTAATAATCGCCCTTTGAGAAGTCTCCTGAAAGGCCAAGGGAAAGCATGAGGTTTCCCTCTTCGCCTGTTGGTGAGCCTGGTGAGCCGTTTCTGCCCTTTGAGTCAGGTTTTATTGTTAGAGGTGTTCCTCCAAGACCAATGCCAAAGGAGTTAGAGGAGTTTTCCCTTATGCCTCCACCTGGTGCTATTACATTGCTCAACCCCCTTGTCATGTCAGTAAACTGGATCTTTGACTTTGCCACAAGGTCAGGGAACCTGTCACCATTCATGTCAATAAAGTCCACTTCACCATAACTATTTCCATGACCCACTGAGGCATTTAAACCAATGCCGATCTCACTAAAGGAGATTCCTGTACCGAAGGTAGTATTTTCACCCTTTGCAAGCCTTGATGGTGCCTCTGCACCCATGTAGTCTGTCACAGTCGGAACCCAGATATAGTCCATTCCGAGCCTCGAGCTGCTAATCTCAGAGGCCTTTATCCAGTGCTCTGGATCAACCATGCCCCAGGATTCAGGAGGAGCAATCCAGTATCTTCTCTGAACCTCACTGTGGATATCTGTATGATGAGGAAATGGAGAAAGAAGGAATACCCTTGTTCTTTTATACCCCTCTGTCTCGTCAGATTTTGCATGCTCCATGTCAAGGACTGTTTCATCTATGGGCTGCTCTCCCCATTGTCTGTTTCCATTATATCCAATAAACCCCCAGCCCCTGTAAGGAACTGGAAAGACATCTGGCTCAGTGGTGTAATAAAAGGCTGAAGGAACATATATATCCTGCGGTGGGATAATCTGATAAGAAACCATGACTGAATATTCAATAAGATAATCCTTGAATCCCTTATCCCTTGTTGTTAAATCAAAGAAGAGCTCATCACCAGCATTAACATTTATAGATAAAGACTCTGGACTCACATATATTCCCTCTTCGCTTCCTGATACAGTTATCCTGCTCTTACCGAGGAGCTCACCTCTCTTTTTTACAGTAAGGATGACCTCTGCATAGCCTCTAAAGGAATTGTCCACAGTAAGGGATGGCACAACCAGGAGGCGGCCTGTCATGGTAGCCTTCCAGAAGCCCTGAGGCTCCTTGAGGTCATTTAAGTAGATATCTGCTCCATAAGAAGGATAGAGCTGAATGAGATAATTACCATCAGGGTCTTTTATTGAACCATTATTACCCTGAAGGCTTATATAATAGGCCTCTGGCTCCCATGAAAAGGTCTTCATGTCAACAGGAGAGTCTATAAAGACATGCCATCTCAATGTATCGCCACTGTAGTGCTCTGAAAAGCCCTCTACAGGGATATCCATCTCCATTGTCCTTTCACCTGTCTCATTCCATGGAATGGTCTCTTCATGAATCATGTCTCCATTCTTAAATATGGCAAGCCTTATGTCATCAGTTGTACTCTTAAATTTCTGGAATCTTCCTGCGAGCCTGAGGGTACCTGTAAAGGGGACTGTTAATTTCCCCTTTCTTCCAGCCATTATGAAGTCATCAGAGGCCCTGAAGACATAGGGATTGAGATTATTGGCATCTCTTGTATCCTGGACATCAAGATATGTTATTTGAGGGTCCCAGTTAACATTGTCATAGAGGCCATCATAGATAGAATGAACCCTGAAGTAGAGGCGGTCACCCTTTCTGACCCTGATCCTTTCTACTCCTGATGGTGTCTTAGGGCTGTAATCCTCAGGACCTATTATGGTTGACCAGAGTTCTGTGCCATTATGTTGAATAGTAACCTTAACACCGTCAGCATTTTTATACTCTGCCCTATCTTTTGAACTGTCCTTTATAAGGGTAACAGGACCAGATATCTTTATGTATCCATCGTATGGGGCAATCCACCTTCTTACAGCATCTATAAGGGGATTCTGGTCAATCATCTCCTCATAGAGTGCACTGTAGTCATCCACAATTCCGTCTGTATCAAGCTCGCCCTTCCCAACGGGCAGAGGAGTAAGGGAGCTGTCAGGTGTAAAGCTTGGCACTCCATTGCTCAGGTAGTTAAAATAAACAACTCCATCTTTAACAATATCTATCAGACCATCACCATTAACATCTGAAAAATAGGTGGTTGAACGGGTAAAGGTCTTGCTCTCATTGTACATCAGATTAATCCCTGGATAAGCTTCACCACCACGGGATGTTGTTTTACTCTCCTCTATGAGAAGGCCAGGAAAACCGGTAAGTCTTTGCTTTACTGTATAATTGGACTTTCCAGATCTATAGTAATAAGAACCTCCATCCCTGAAGACCTTATCAGGGATATTGTCTCCATCAATGTCTATGAGCTGAAGAAGACCTTTATTTTTTGATTCACTGTAGCCTGTCTTGAACCCACCTGAATACTTCTTTTGAGGGCCTTTTATACAATTGACTCCAAGATAAAGATGGCCTCCCTTATTCTTTCCATATACACCACTTATGGCAGTTGCGTTTCCATAGTCTAAAAGACCAGCTGAGATGCCGTCATCACCTGTGGGAATCCTTACTGATTCACTGAAGCCCTTGTAGTTTTTATTTATATCTAAAACATCATTGTAATATTCAAATTCATGCCTGTTGAATTCAGTATTGTTCGCTCCATACTGAATTATTGCCTTAAGAAGACTCTTCCTGAACTCTCCTGCTTGATAACGGAGCTCGTAGCTCCTTACTGGTTTATCCCTGAAACTTATCTCTATCTTTCTTAGAAGATAGGCTGTAACCATCTTGAATCCACCACGCCCATCAATTATTGAATCAGGTCTTCTTTTCTCCTTCAGGTCTATGTCAAAGATAAATCTGATAGAGTAAGGACCTTTCAAGTTTCCATGGCCTGTGTAGTAAATCTTATATGGATAGAGATTGTATCCCTTTACAGGTCCATCTCCATTGCCTGTTCCGCTATCTTCAATAATCCTGTATTCATAATCAATGGTGTTTCCATTTGAGTCCCTGACCTGTCTCAATGCCCATCTGAAGATGCCATCAGAAGAACCAAGCCTTGTATCACTGGTATCACCGTAGATGTATCTTGTTCCATTTTTGTCTATTACCTCCCACCAGTAGTTCTTTGGAGAATTACCATGCCTTATTATCCTTCTGAACTGACCTTCTACCCTTGTATGAAAAACCCTTTCGGGCATTCTGTCTGGTAGGTCTTGTTTATGAACAACAACAGGGCTCAGAGCCTCTCCATCCAGGAGATAGTTCTCTGTCTCTTTTGCCATGTCGTATCTTGGGACACCCCATCTTGTGTCTATGGTGATATTTGATATGGACAGGTCCCATCCAAGACCAAGCCAGCCATTTCCACCACTGGTGTTATATACAATTGTTAGATTGGGCTGAAGTCCATTCCTGCCAGGTGGTATCTCTACGGGATAGCTGAGCCTTAAATCGCCTGTATTGTTTACCTGAGGTGCCTCAATCAGGTTGTATCCTGCTGAGGGGTCTGCAGATTTTATGTCCTTTATGGAATTTGGATTATAGGTTAAGGCCTGAGGATGTTCAGGAACCACAAGGGTTGCATTTATAATATCAGTGAAATGGTCCGTAATAGCTGTAACCTTCTGAAGACTTGAGTTAACATTATCCCTTGTAAGGGCCTGCCATCTGAGAAGGGATTCATTATAAAAATACATATTCACATCTTCATCCTTCTGCTCCTTGAGGAATCTCTGCCTTGAATAGCCAATGGTAATCTTTACAGGTTTTTTGAATCTGAGGCCATGGGGTAGAAATCTATAGCCAGCATCTGGATAGGTGACATTTGTCATGCCAGGATTAAGCCTTTCTATCTCTGGCTCTGTAAGAGGTATTATCGCTATATCTGTCTCTACATCAAGGGCGCCCTCTGGTATGTCAATGGTTACACCCCTAAAATTAATCTTCTTTGCCTGGCCGGGGGATACCCGCTCTCTGTAGCCTCTACCATAATTAGAAGTACTCTGACTGGATAAAGAAAGCCTTTTTAAGAGATTATCTGTAAGTTTTATCTCTTCTGAAACCTGTGGCTTAAAGGCGGACTGACTCGCGATAAAGGGATTTGAATATCCTGCATCAATCCTTACTGCCCAGGGAACATCATCAGGGGTACCTGAAAAGGGTGTCTCATCTTTAACCACTTCAAGACTGAAGGCACCATCAGGTAGCAGTCCTGTAGCAGGCCTTCCGAATATCCCTATCCTTGAAAAACCTGATGAGATGACATGGGGCCTTACGAATCCCTGAATAAAGGCTGACCTGCCAAAGTACTCTCCGTTCCTTGGATAACTAACAATAATCTCAGGTCCTGCAGAACCAGTAACAGAGGTAGAGACCCTCAACTCTGTTAGAGGAAGATTTCTTGACAAGAGCTTTAATGACTCCGTTACTACCTCTTCTGGCACATCTATAGAATGCCAGCCCGGTTTATCCGTCTCTATGACTGCATTTTTTAACTCAAACCAGATGTTATTCCTTTTGTATTGAATAGACACAGTACCTGTAAAACCTTCTTTGAGATAAAAAAGTAATTTACGAGGAATTACAGGTCTGTCAAATCCTATCTCAGCAGTAGAGATAGGATTTAATGGTGTTCTTGTATCTCCATCATAAATGGGAGTCTCAGAAACATAACTTACAGAATTCCATCCACTATCTGTTTCTGCAATTAGTCTCAGGTTTCTTATCTTAATATTATCCTCAAATTCAATTAGGTTTGCTCCTTCAAGAAGCCAATCAGGATTAATCTCTTCAATATGGGTGAACCACCCTCCTATTTCAGGTATCTGAAAACCACTTGACCAGGATAGGCCATTGACCCTCCTCTTTACTCCGACAGGTGAAGGAATTCCATAGACCTCGTATAATAAATAAGCCCTCTTGAAGGTTAAAGGCGATGGATGAATGGATACCTCTGCAGAGAGACCAGATTCTGGGGTTTTTATAGTTTCTGAAGGAAACTCAAGGATATGAGAAGGCATGGTTGATATTAAATCCTCTACCTCTCTGGCATCTCTTATTCCGTGAAGGCTTAATGTAGATGTGCCATCCTTAACTGTGTCTGCCAATCCCCATATCTCTATCTCCCTCAGTTCCGAGAGATTATTTCCAGTTGGTATAATCTCAAAGGCTATAGAAGAGATATTTACAGGTTCACGAATGGGGAAGGTATTCCATGTGTTTTTAAGACTCTTCATGTCTATATTAAGAAGTTCAGGGATAGGTTCAAGGCTAGATTCTGAAACACGATATACATTGAGAAGAAAGGACGAAGAACCGTATATCCTTATTTGGCTTATCACGGAACTGCCTGGAAACTCCACCTTTAATAATACCCTTGAGGAAGGCTTAAAGGAGGTTGTTGTATCGAGGTCAAAGAGTGACCAGGCCTCTTCCGAAGCTGAATTGTTGATTGTCACTGAAAAGGGGGTTATCTTTACAGAATCTTCTGATATCGGGGTAGAATAAGAGACAGCTATAAGTAAAAGTAACCCAATGACAGGGATTATTAAGAGAATATCTGATAATTTGCTCTTCATGACCTCCCCCTTACATTAAGGGACAGGTATTATAAAGGGTATACAGGTCTTGATAGGTGAAGGAATGTCCATTGACAACAACAGTTATTGAACCATCATAGTTATAGATAACCTTTGTATTGTCATTGAACCTGAGCTGTCCCTCTACTGTCCGGCCAAGGGTGTAGTCGTATCTAATGGGTATATCAGTTGTTACAGTGAAGGCCCCTTCAAAACAGAGATTGTCAGGATAAAGGTCAACAGAAAAAAGTCCATTTATCCTGAGGAGACTATAAGAAACAGCATCTGTTAATCTGTAATTAAGGTCAGAGAAGGTTGTTGAAACAGAATATATAAGATTTCCATTCAATGAATAAGAGTACTGCCATGTTCCATTGGATGTAACAGAATAGGTTGTGCTTCCTGAATCTGATGTAGTGGTAGAATCCATCCTTATATTGTTCATGGTAAACCTCTCTTTTTCAACATCAAAAGAGCCATCTGGGTAGTAAGAATAAAGATAGTATTCTATGTAGCCATTACCTGTGAGTCTTGATGGATTGGTACTGGTGAGACTCAATTGGGCCTGAGACCTGAATTCATCTGTCTTATACTGGAATTCACTATCATTGAAATAGGATTCCCTATAGGGTGAATCTGCTGTTCCAAAATGGAGATTAAGTGTATTGCAGGAGGTATCGGAACAGTTAAGTTCAATTGTGCCATTAAGCTCTATATATGTGGATGCATCATAGATTTCCCTGCAGGCATTGAAGGTTATCCTGTAGGTTGTGTCATTACTATCACCAAGGTCGTCATATATAAATGTGCCTGATATCCCACAGTTCTGAATCTGCTGAGCCTGAGTAACAGAATTCAGTAATACTGAGCTTTGTTTCTGGTAGAAACTATGCCTTTTTGAAAGATCAGAAAAGCCTTTAAGCAAACCTTTTATCCTTTTTATGTTTGGTAAATCAGCGCTGGTTTTCTGTTTGACTGTAAATTGTGAAAGAGTCTTAACTGTAGAACCAGGTGCACCAGCCTCCTCAAAAAGTCCAGTAAGAATCATATTGGCATTTGCAAGATTATCAACACTACTCATTGCCCAGCCCGCGATCTGTCCAGCCTGCGATGTTGAACTTATTGGTGTTGTGACTGCTGTAGGTCCTTCAGAGCCTCCACTCCCTCCACAGGCATATATTAGAAGAAGGAAAGATAAAATAGAAAGGATTGAACTGAAAAATAGATTTTTAATGACCCCCTTTTGAATCATTTCACCCTCCCATTGGAGCAAAATAAAAAGGCCTTTCTCTTTCTTAGAAAGGCCCTCGTTGCTAAATCTCTTTCATTAAACCTCCACTTCGACAACCCCTCTATCCCTCTGGGGATAGGTAGCTTTGCGTCACCCTGTTACCAGGGTTTTGCCCTTTCGGTGGCTACGATAATTAAATCATAAAAAAAGCAAGTTTGCAAATTAATTTTTCAAATTAATTTATAAGTTATGATTATGAAAATAAGTTCCTAATTTTATCCATGAAAGATTTTTCAGTATCCTCACCGCTTATCCTTGCAAGCTCTTCTATGAGTTCCCTCTGTCTTGGGGTGAGCTTTTTTGGAACTTCAATGAAGACTCTCACTATCTGATTTCCCCTTGAATGGCCATGAAGTTTCTGAAGGCCTTTGCCTTTAAGGACAAACTCTGTACCTGAGGATGTGCCTGGGGGTATCTTCAGTTTTGTAATACCATCAAGGGTTGGAACCTCTATCTCACCACCAAGGACTGCCTGAGGAAACGAGATAGGTACTTCACATCTTATATCGTTGCCATCCCTTTTAAAGAAGGGATGTTCCTCAACAGTTATGTAGACATATAGGTCTCCTGGTGGACCACCGTTCTGACCTCTCTCTCCCTCCCCCCTTACTCTAAGTCTTGAGCCTGTCTCAACACCAGCAGGTATCTTTATGGAGAGGGCCTTCATCCTTGACACATATCCTGTGCCATGACATTTTTTACAGGGATCTGCTATAACCTGACCCCTTCCATGGCATCTTCCACAGGTCTTTGCTATGCTGAAGAATCCCTGCTGGTATCTCACCTGGCCTGTGCCCTTACAGGTTGGACATGGGGCTGGTTTTCTTCCTGCTGAGCCAGTTCCTGCACAATCAGCACAGGTCTCGGTTTTTGGGATCTCTATTATCTTTTCTGTGCCAAAGGCAGATTCCTTGAGGTTTATTGTAAGATTATAACGAAGGTCTTCACCCCTCTGGGGTCTTGGAGTCCTTCTTCCTGTAAAGACACCAAAGAAGTCTTCAAAGAGGTCCTCAAAGACATCACCGAAGGTGGTGGTGAAGGGCCCAAATCCAGGGCCTTCACCAAAGGTTGTACCAAACTGGTCGTACTGTCTTCGCTTTTCAGGATCGCTCAGACAGGCATAGGCCTCATTAATCTCTTTAAACTTCTCTTCAGCCTCTTTATCACCAGGGTTTCTATCGGGATGGTATTTAAGGGCAAGTTTCCTGAAGGCCTTTTTAATCTCTTCAGGACTTGCATCCCTCGAAACACCAAGGATCTCATAATAATCTTTCATCCCTCTCATTAATCATCCTGCAAAGTTCAGTTTCTGTCCTTCTTATCTACATCTTCAAATTCCGCCTCAACAACATCCTCTTCTTTTTTCTTTGCCCCTGAATCCGTTGACCCAGCACCAGCAGTCTGGGCCTGTTTGTAGATATGCTCAGCAATCTTGTAGGATGCCTTTGTAAGTTCTTCAATTGCCCGCTTTATCTCACTTATATCATTTGAGGTTTCCTTAACCTTCTTGCACTTTCCGAGGGCCTCTTCAATGGCCTTCTTCTCTGCCTCTGTAATCTTATCACTAAAGTCCCTTAAGGACTTCTCCACTGAATATATAAGCGTGTCAGCCTCATTTCTTGCCTCGGCAAGCTCTCTCTTCCTCCTGTCCTCTTCAGCATGGGCCTCTGCCTCTCTCATCATCCTCTTTATCTCCTCTTCTGTGAGACCGCTTGATGCCGTAATCCTGATAGACTGTTCCTTACCCGTTCCAAGGTCCTTTGCAGATACATGAAGAATCCCGTTTGCATCTATGTCAAAGGCAACCTCGATCTGGGGCACTCCTCTTGGAGCTGGCGGGATCCCAACGAGTTCAAAGACACCAAGAAGTTTGTTGTCTGCAGCCATGGGTCTTTCGCCTTGGTAAACCTTAATTGTAACAGCAGGCTGATTATCTGTGGCAGTGGTAAATATCTGGGATTTTCTTGTTGGTATTGTTGTATTCCTCTCAATTATCTTTGTGAAGACACCACCAAGAGTCTCAATTCCAAGGGAAAGGGGTGTAACATCAAGGAGGAGAACTTCCTTAACCTCTCCTTTGAGGACTGCTGCCTGAATGGCAGCTCCAACAGCAACAACCTCGTCTGGATTTACTGTCTTATTTGGGTCTTTTCCAAAGAAATTCTTTACTGTATCCTGAACCCTTGGAGTCCTTGTCTGACCACCAACAAGGATAACCTCATCTATATCACTTGGGTTGAGATTTGCATCAGAAAGGGCAAGTTTGCATGGACCAAGGGTCTTCTCAATGAGATCTCCGACAAGTTGTTCAAATCTTGCCCTTGTGAGCTTCATAACAAGATGTTTTGGTCCAGTTGCATCAGCAGTTATAAAGGGAAGGTTAATCTCTGTCTCCATTGCCTGAGAAAGCTCTATCTTTGCCTTTTCAGCAGCCTCCTTGAGTCTCTGAAGTGCCATCTTGTCCTGCCTTAGGTCAATACCCTGGTCTTTCTTGAACTCCTCAACGAGCCAGTCCATTATTCTGAGGTCAAAATCGTCACCACCAAGGTAGGTATCTCCATTTGTTGACCTCACTTCTATTACTCCCTCACCTATCTCAAGGATAGATATATCAAAGGTTCCGCCACCAAGGTCATAGACCGCTATCTTCTCCTCTTTTTTCTTATCAAGGCCATAGGCAAGGGCTGCTGCAGTGGGCTCATTTATGATTCTCAAGACATTTAATCCTGCAATCCTTCCAGCATCCTTTGTTGCCTGTCTCTGACTGTCATCAAAATAGGCTGGCACGGTAATGACAGCCTCTGTAACAGGCTCTCCAAGATAGTCCTCTGCAGCCTGTTTTAGTTTCTGGAGTATCATGGCTGATATCTCAGGTGGTGAATAAACCTTTCCCATAATCTCCACATGGGCATCACCATTTGGTGCTGGTACAATCTTATAAGGAAGCCTTTTCATTGCCTCCTTAACCTCAGGTGAGTCATACTTTCTTCCCATGAGTCTCTTTATTGAAAAGATTGTGTTTGTTGGATTTGTAATTGCCTGTCTCTTTGCAATCTGACCAACAAGCCTCTCACCCTTTTCGGTAAAGGCAACAACTGAAGGCGTTGTCCTTGAGCCCTCCTGATTTGGTATAACTACGGGCTCACCACCAATAACAACAGCAACAACTGAGTTGGTTGTGCCAAGGTCAATTCCTATTGCCTTTCCCATCTTATCTACCTCCTTTTTAAAGAATTTTATTCATCCTGTTCTTTTTTCTCAGGTTTCTTTGAAACAGCTACAAGAGAAGGTCTGAGAACCTTATCTTTATAGATATATCCTTTTCTGTATTCCTCTACAACAGTCATCTCATCAAGGTCTTCCCTCTCTACCATGGACATAGCCTCATGGTAGAGGGGGTCAAAGGGTTTCATATATGAGTCTATGGGGGTAAGACCTGCCTTTTCAAGGGCCCTGAGTATCTCCTTTAGTGTAAGTCTTACACCATCAAGAAGACCAGAATTGGTATTTTCAGCATGTTTGAGAGCCATCTCAAGATTGTCAATAGAAGGTATGAGATTATTTATCAGTGCCTCATTTGAGTATTTTATAATCTCCTCTCTTTCCCTTGCAGCCATTCTCTTATAATTCTCGAATTCTGCATAAAGCCTCATGTATTTATCCTTCATGTCTTCAAGCTCTTTTTTAAGGGAATTAATAAGGGCCTCTTCATTAAATGTAATCTCCCTTTTTCCCTCCTGAGGAATCTCCTCTTTAGCGCTGTGAGTAATCTCCACTATTTTTTCTTGAGAGATATCCTCAGGAGACTCCTCTGATTCTTTTTTTATATCATCTCTATTTTCATCAACCATGCTTTCGCCTCCCTGAAATAACATTGGTAATAAACTCAGAAACTACCTTAACGATTGAAATAGCCTTGGGGTAGTCCATCCTTTTAGGACCTATAAGACATATGGCGCCAACAGGTCTGTCCATTTCGTAATAGGTAGATGCTACTATACTGAAGTCATGCATCTCCTTTATCTGGTTCTCAGAGCCTATTATAACCTTCATACCGTCACTTTTGTAAATAAGCTCATCAAGAAGATTCAGGATAAGATGTTTGTCTTCAATAGCCCTCACAAGTTCCCTTATCTTTGCAATGTTAAAGAAATCAGGTAGTTCAAAAACTTGAGAAAAACCATATACAAATAGCATATTCTCAGCAAGTAGTGCCTCCCTGCAGAGCATCAGGGCTTTGGATATAAGGGCATCGCAGATGATCTTGTCTTTTGTCATCTCATAAAATATTTGTTCCCTTATCTCCTTTATGGAATTGCCAGAAAACCTTGAATTAATATATTTGACAGCTTCGTTTAAATCATTCTGGGAAAGCGATACTCGGACATCAAGTATCCTCCTCTTCATTATACCTTCGTCTGTCTCAAAACTTATGAGTATTTGAGAGTTGTTGAGTTTTTTGATGTCAATTCTTTTAATAATAACATCTCCTTCAAAGGGATGAGATGCAACGCTAACATAATGGGTAATGTTAGCAAGAGATTTTGCAGTTCTTTCAAGTAAGAGATCAGTACTATCCTTAAGATCCTGGAGCTTTTTAATTAAGTCTTTTACAAAGACCTCGTTTACTTTAATCGATTCTTCAAGGATATTATTCACATAAAATCTATATCCCTTTTCAGTTGGTATCCTGCCAGCTGAAGTATGGGGCTGAAGGAGATAGCCAAGTTCCTCAAGGTCAGCCATTACATTTCTAATAGTGGCAGAAGATATGTCAAAACCATACTTTTTTGCTATATGTCTTGATCCTACTGGATCAAGCCTCTGGATATAGCTCTCGACAACAGCCATTAAGACCTTTTTTGATCTTTCATCAAGCATCTTTTACCCCTTTAGCACTCTCGTTAAGAGAGTGCTAAAATAATATAACAATACTTTTTGCCTTATGTCAAGTTTACCTCTTGAGTTTGATGAAGGGTTTTCGTCATGGAGAGGATTAAAGAAGATAAAGTATTATCTCCCTTATTATTCTCGCTGCCATTATAGAGGTAATACCTGAGGGGTCATAGGGTGGAGAGACCTCTACAATATCTGCACCTGCAAGTCTTATACCCTTTAATCTTTTTAGAAAAAGTATAAGCTCTTGAGGTCTCCAGCCACATGGTTCGGGTGTACCCGTGCCAGGGGCAAAAGCAGGGTCAAGGACATCTATATCTATTGATATATAAACATCCTTGCCCTTAAGGCTTTCAAAGAAACTATCTGCTGGGAATTCAGGTGAATGATGAATCCCTGTTAACCTGTAGTAATCAGCCTCCTCTTTTGAGCCAGATCTTATACCAAATTGAAAGATCCTGTTATGGGGTATTATCTCACTTACCCTTCTTATAACTGTGGCATGGGAGAGCTTAAGACCGCTATATTCCCATCTCATATCTGCGTGAGCATCAAGGACAATAACATAGAGATCTCTAAATCTCTCCTTTAATGCAGAGACAATAGGATATGTGATCAGATGTTCTCCTCCAAGGGCAATAGGAAGTGTTTTTTTGGAGATTAGATATTCGATGGCATTCCTGATCTGGTGTACAACCTCATCCACAGAACCTGTTAATTGAAGATCTCCAGCGTCAGAGAATTTTTTATCACCAAGATTAATATCATTAACAATATCGTATTCTTCAAGACCGTAAGAGGCCTCTCTTATAACAGGAGGAGCAAACCTTGTTCCAGGCCTGTAGGATGTAGTAAGGTCAGAAGGAATGCCCACCAAGGTATATGGACCTTCTTCAGAAGATCCCATAAAGGGCCTTGTCCTTTCAAATACCGGCATCTTTCATGAATCTTGGAAGGACAAAGGATGCCCTGTGTATCTCAGGGGTATAATATCTTGTCTCGAAATCTGGTTCCCTCTGGGGGATAGAGGGATTATATACCTTGGACCCAATGGTAAAACTCCAGTACCCTGATGGATAGGTTGGAACAGGTGTTGTGTAAACCATACTGATTGGAAAGATCCTCTCTATTGTATTCTTTATCTCCTTTATAAAGGTAGTGTGTAAAAAGGGTGATTCAGATTGAGTTACCAGAATCCCATCTGCTTTAAGTGCCCTATAACAATTCTTGTAAAACTCTTTTGAAAAGAGGCCCACAGCAGGACCAACTGGATCTGTAGAATCAACTATTATTACATCAAATTTGTTTTTGTGATTCTCGACATATTTTATACCATCTCCTATCTCAATCCTAAATCTCCGTTCACCTTGGAAGGCGTTATAATATGGAAGAAACCTCTTTGATACCTCTACAACATCTTTATCAATCTCAACAAGCACTGCCTCTTTTATAGACCTGTGTTTCAATATCTCCCGCAGAGTTCCCCCATCTCCTCCACCTATTACCAGAATGTCCTCTGGCTTCTGATGGCTGAAAAGCGGAACATGTGTAATCATTTCATGATAGAAGAATTCATCCTTTTCTGTTGTCTGAAAGGTGCCTTCGAGGAAAAGGACTTTTCCGAATTGATAGGAATCAACCATCAGGATCTCCTGATAGGGCGACCTTTTTCTAAAAAGGGTCTCTTTTACTTTTATACTGAGGGATAAATCAGGAGTCTGTCTTTCTGTTAACCACAGCTCTGACCCTGACATGGGAAACCCCTTAGTACCATAAAGGAACTGCTGCAAAGGCACAGCCAATCTTTCTGACTACATGATCAACGGCCTTCACGTAGAATTTATTTAACGGAAGCCCCCTTACTTCGAAGGCCTCCTTGAGCATATCCAGAACTCTCTCCTCTGCTTCAGCCTTTGAGCAGTAACCCGAGAATTCCATTATCACTCCATAATTTTCACTGCTGGATATCCCAACAGCAACAGAGGCTGAAATCAGTCTACCCTCTTCAGTTGACACAAGAGAGCCATAGGCAATGGGAAGAAGGATGCCTGGCTGAATATCAACCTTTTCATGATAAACAGCACCTGGAGGGAGGATACTGCTCACCTTTAAAAGATTCACATTCCCTACGCCTGAGAGCAGAAGGGCCCTATCAAAGGCCGTCAGTTCGGTTCTGCCTTCGGAGGCAGCACCAACAAGAGAGAATTTTGTGGGCATTGGAAGCCCCGGGATAAGATGAACCTTTGTTAACTTTTCTTCTGTTGCTATCAACTTCTCCACTCCTTTCCTGGATTTTTCATCCAGTTCTTATGTTTTATTAGCTGAGTATTATAAACTAATCTGACAGGAGAATCAATAAATTTTTTCATCTCGGTCATGTCAATAGTTCTGTGTAAATTCTCTTAAGGGTTTAA
>DAISHO010000014.1:0-15875 GCA_036822495.1 Thermodesulfovibrionales bacterium | reverse complement strand
TCCTTCTACCAAGGGCGTCATATTCGTAGGAAATGCTGCCTAACGGTGTTATCTCCTTTATAACTTTATCAACTCCACTACAACTACCGGAACATCCTGTGTCAGAATAGATATATTCTATAGGTCCAGAAATTGAATCATAGATATAAATTAATCTGCCGCCTGCATCATAGGTGTATGTTGTGTAACTTCCATCTGCATAATTAACCCTTATCAATCTGTTCATAAGATCAAAGGTGTATGTGGTTATCTGGCCCTTTCTATCTGTAAGTTTTACAAGATTGTCCTTTAGGTCATATTCGTATGTCTCAATCCTTCCAAGCTGGTCTGTCATCTTGACAGGTCTATCTTTGTTATCATATTCATATCTTATTATTTGACCCTTTGCATCTCTAACTTTTATAAGATTACCTCTTTTATCATAGAAATATCTGGTTTTGTTATCCAGGGGGTCTATAATCTCGATTATCCTTCCTTTTATATCATAATTATAAAAGGTTCTCTTTCCGCCCGCATCCTTTACCTCAATAAGCCTCCCCAGACTATCATATGCCATACTGGTAGAATTACCAAGTGGGTCTGTTACACTTATAAGATTGCCAGCACTGTCGTAATCCATTGTTGTAGTATTGCCTAATGCATCAGTTATTGCTACGGGTCTGCCAATGCTATTGTAATTTATGTTAGTTGTATTTCCGAGAGGGTCAGTTATGGAAATAAGGTTCCCCTGAGAATCATAAGCCATTGTGGTGATATTCCCAAGGGCATCGGTTATTTTTACTGGCATATTAAAGGTATCTTCATATTCGTATCGAGTTACATTACCCACATTGTCTATAATAGCACTTGTCCTTCCTTTTGAATCATAGGTATAAACAGTCCTCCTTCCGAGGGGATCCCTAATGGAGAGTATCCTGTTTGTTTGAGGATCCCTCTCATAGACAGTAGTCCCGTCAGGGGTCGTTATTTCTGTAATGTATTTCCAGCTGTTAAACCTCCATGTCTTAACTGCTCCATCGGGTGCAATCATGGAGGTCTCTGTAACAAAACCTCCAGCGATTGTATAGGAAAAAATGTATTGACCGCCGTCTGGATATATTAGCCTTGTGACCCTGTTATCTGAGTCATACTCTATCGAAACCTCAACGATACCCCGTTCATTTTTGATACCAGAGATCCTGTTTGATGAGTCATAGAAGTACTCTATTGAAGAGCCGTCAGGATATTCAACCTTTTTGAGCCTTGGATAATAAGGACTTATATTATCTGTTTCATATATGTATTTGATTGCTCTACCAGAGGAGTCTATTATTGAGTCTGTCCTGAAAAATCCTAAGTTAGGACAGCACACATAGGTCTGGTTAAAGGAAAGTTTTTTACCATCAGGCATGATTATTTCAGTAAGGAATTCTCCTTCAAATGCTGTTCTCCTTATAAAGATAAGCTTGTTTCCATTCCTATCAATCATCTCTATCAGTCGACCATTCGAATTGAATTTATAGGACCAACCATCCCTCATCCTGAGTGTTCTGGAGTTATCAGAATGTTTCACAATTATAGCCCCGGTCATTTCGGGGTCTCTATCATTAATAAATGAACCATCTATCTGTTTTATATCAAATCTGTATTGATAATTGCCAGGTTTGATTAATAGATACATTGTTGGATTTGAATTATTTATCTGGCCATCAGCTCCGTAGGCAAGAAGTAACCAGTCATACTCAAAGTATGTTCCTCTTCCAAAGGCACCAATCGCTGTTGAGCCTGCCTGATAATACCTCGTTATGTTCACAGGTATGATGCCTGGGATGTTCAGGTCTGTCTTAGAATAGATAAGATATCCTGTGGAGGGATCAACATAATAGTCCTTTGATGTAGCCCATGAATACCCTGGAAAAAGATTGACTAAAAGTAAAAACTTGACTAAAAACAAAAACCTCTTATATTTCATAGCAACCCCTTAGAGCTATTTCTTGGGAATAAAACCCAAATTTCTAACGAGTTTGTTAGTAACCGGTTATTATTAGCACCCTCCATCAGGACCTCCTCCAGGCCCGGGGCCTGAAGGGCATGCCCCTGGACATCCCGGTCCTGTAGCACCACAGCAAAATTTTGGTATCCCCACCCCTGGGTCAGAGACAATATACCTTCCATCTGGTGTAACAGTACCTGTGCCGGCTATTGCCCAGTCATTAGGTGCTTCGCCCTCGTTAGGAGACTCATCGTAATACCAGATAAGGGCCTTCTGTCCTGGAAGAAGTCCAAGGTCATTTGGAAATTTTACCGGAATAGGCACATCAGGTATACCCCCTCCAATCTTGTCAAAATAGAACATATAGATGGTTCTAACAAAGGCATCCTTGGGTAGAGGTTTCACAGGGAGTCTGTCTGTTGGAACAGTCCTTACAGAGACCTTTAAATTAGGTTTACCATCCCAGCCAATGATTTTTATACCCTTAGGAATCCTCATCTCAAATCCAGGAACTTCGGGGTCTGTCAGAACAGTATCCTCATCTGGATTTATTAATTTGAAGTTCCAGTTTTTCTGTCTATGGAGGTAGATCTGAAAAGGCATCCCATTAATTCTATCTGGCTCAATATTTATTGTGATGGGTATTGTTGGGTATCGGCTATATTTATCTGTGGATGTTGAACCATCTATAATGATGTGTACCTTACCAGCAGGAATATCAGAAAGTACAAAATAACCATCTGCATCAGTAATAGCCTTTTTATTTTTTATTCTGACTGTTACACCCTCAACCGGTTCTTTATTGGTGTTTAATACTCTGCCTCTGAGAGTACCTGATTTATTCTTCAATATCTCGAACTCTTCTTCTTTTTTTTGGTTAATAATTTGTGATGGCACCACTTCTACTACATTCAGATAAAGAGGATTTGATGAAAATCTATCTGGTGCAGGATTTATCACAAAAACTATATATTTACCAGGTGATTTTATCGTTGACGGACTTATCTCTGCTTCAAGATAGATACTGCTTATAAATTTTGTCTTGAGATCTTCACCATTAATGTTTACTCTTGAGCCGTTCCGAAAATTCCTTCCATAGACCCTCAGTATGACAGGTTGGGTACCAATGAATGGTGTATAAAGGCTATCCGGTAAAATAGCTTCAAGGATAGGAGCGGGATTATATATCTTAAAAATGAAAGTATTGGAAATGCCCCCACCAGGGGGAGGATTTGTTACTGTAACAGGCACATCACCTGGAGTAGAAAGCTCTTGTGAAGAGATTCTGGCTTTAAGATTTTCGTTTGTTAAAAAATAGGTCTGAACATTCTTCTCATTAAATTGAACTTTACTGTCCTTTATGAATCTCTCCCCTTCTATGGATAACATAAACCCACTTTCTCCTGCCCTGGCAGAATCAGGAACAAGAAGTTCTATCTTTGGTAGCGGGTTCTGAAGTTTAAAGAAATAGATACCATCTATACAAGAAATCAAAGCTATATTAGAATACGAATCAATTGCTACAGCTTCTGGTTTGTGGCAAAAGGTAATACTGTCTAAAAAAACCACAGGGTTCTCTCTATCTTGAGAAACCGAAGCAAGGGTAATATTATCTTCTACATCATGAGTAATCAGTGCTAAGTGAGTTGAAGGATTAACACCAATGTTAGAGAAAGAAGCAGGTTTGGATTCGGACATAAAAGCAGGCTTTATTTCAGTATTAAGTGCTAAGGTCTCTGTATTATAGATAAATAGTCCTTCCTCGCCTTCCATCAATTCAAAAAGATAATCAAGGTTAAAATCTACAGCCATCCTAAGAGGTGTAGAAGGAAGAGAAATCTCATTTATTATTGCCTCAGTTTTTAAGTCCATCACCATTAAACCTGAAGTAATTCCGATAAAGAGCATATCAGTTTTAGGATTTATGGTAATACTTTTGATGGGGATATAACCTCGATTATCTGAGCAACATGTCTGGCTAAGGAAATCAGTTTTATGTTTAATAGTGATTGCCTTGATTGTCTCTCCTCGCGAAATGTCATAAAAATGAAGTACTCCTTCAGCAGAGGAAATAATGGCTAAATCTCTCTTAATGTCAACAGCAAGGCCTGTTGGCTTTATGCCAAGAGAGGCCTCATGAACTATCTTCTTTGAAACAAGATCAATGGTGTATATCCTCTCCATTTCTCTGCTTATAGCGACTGCCTTTCCTGTTAATGGATTTACAGAGATGTCTGCTATCCTGTCTTTTAAAGGTATGGTGCCCTCAGCACTGAATTCATAGGCAATGGCGGAGCTGTAAAGTATAAGGGTAAGCAAAAATAACAGCCCTGTAGTTTCCTTGTAGAGAAGGATATACTTCTCTATCAATCCCTTTATCTTCATGAGGCCTCCCTCTACTGTTTATCTTTTCAAAAGACCAGCTATTACAAGTTCTCCTTCCTTTATTTCCTTGCCACTCTCTGTAATATAAACCACCTCTGATCCTTTACCCATTGTGGTAACAACACGAACCCCTTCTATCCTTTCTCCATCGTAATACATAGCTGTTTGGAGTGTGAAGGTTGCTTGAGCCATTATCACATTTACATATTGTGTTGATAGATTTACATCTGCTGAAGCAGTAGAAGACTGATCTGTACCGTTAAGAATAGTGGTTACATTTGTAGCACTCCCATACTGAGGTATGACTGACACAGTAACTGTGGTTCCAGCAGGTATATTCGAGGCCGAAAGGGTTACAGTTACAGGATTGGTTGTAGTGCTCGGCAATAATACATCTGGAACAGCATAAGAACCAGTTGGTGTTTCTGGGACACTGATACCTCCAATTGAGGTTATTCTTAGAGATGGTGAATTAGGCACAAATATAGGACCTGGTTGTCCATAGGTATAAGGGGGGTCTGTCCCGGCAGTCCTTGTTATTGTATATGCCTCAAGTCGTATGCGACCACTACCACCCTTATTGTTCACTGATAGGTCACCACCCCTTGCAGAAATAGTTCCATCCCCTTCAATAGTATTTGCAATGAGTCTTATAGCTCCGCCACTTCCTCCACCTGCATTGGAATAACCATCTCCGCCGTTAGCTGATATTGTACCTGTCACTGTAATGGTTCCTGAGGATGCTATGAGTATAGCGCCCCCACCACCACCTCCACCACTCCCTGAAGCAGTAGAAGACCCAGCGCTTCCACCTCCACCAGAACCACCTATAAGGGGGATAAGGTTTGCATTTCCATAAGTAGAACCGCCAGCACCATGAAGAGAGCCCGAGGTTCCACCAGCAGTTCCGAATCCTCCTCCACCACCATTGGTATAGGAACTGCTCGGACCGCCGCCTCCGCCTCCAGGACCTAATCCCCTACCCCCTGGGAGACCTGTTGAGCCACCATAACCACCATCGTAGCCACCTGGACCACCCTTACCAGGGGATGTACCTGTTGTAGAAGTAGTTGAAATTCCATCAACCCTAATAGTGCCTTGAATTAAAACATCGCCTGTTGCAAGGATATATACCGGGGTATTAGCAGAGTTTTTCTTGAATGTAACGGTCACACCAGCAGGAATATTCACTGTGGTAAAATTGAATACACCATCTGGTGGAAGTTGAAGCTCCACATTCGAGGTGGGGTTAAACGGACCATCAGCACCTGTTGAACCGCTTTCAAAGGAATAGGCTGTGCCTACCAAAATAATTAAGGTCACCACAAAAACTGACATCCAGTTCAGGATGCCTTTTCCTTTAACCAAAACCAACCTGTTCATTCTTGAACCCTCCTTTCTAAGGTTATTTAAAGTTCAATTTTTTTAAATATCCTATTTAAGTAAATTGTTCATATCTATTACTGAGCTATCCTTGCGCTTACAGGTAAAGAAAAAATAGAAACCTCTTCCAAAGTAGAAGTTCGAGATACACTTACCGGCTGAAACATTGAAGTCATGTTTACTTGTGATTTGATACTTACACTTACAGGATGACCGACAGCAAAATTATCACCTCCAGGTTTGATAAATATACTTAATGGAAGGGACTGGATTCTTACATCTGATATAACCTGAATACTCTTTACACTTACAGGATGACTGAAAGCATGACTATCACCTACAGGTTTGATATAGATACTTACTGGGATTGCTGCTACAGAAGAATTTTCCATAGGTGGTTTAATATAAACACTTACTTTTTTCGTCTTCTCGACTATCTCTTCGCCAATGGGCAGAGAATATCTTGTGACAAACACTATTGTTTTCGCAGAACCAGAACTAATTGTGGCTATGCCTTCTCCCAAAGCCTCTACCACAAAGGTAGTTTCACCACTGGATGGAATGGTCAAAATGGCTGGTGCAGATATAGCTGATGGATTGCTATTGCTAATTGGTATAGATATAGCCTTATCTATTGTTGGAGCAATTCGAACATCTATATTTTTACGAGTATAAGGTGTTAAATAAAGTTGGGATGGGGAAAAGGATAGTTTTGACGATATAATACTTGTCTGGATACTTGAAGACCCATAATGGGTTATAACTGAAAGATTTACAAAACCAGGTACTGCATCCGCTGAAACCTTTATATCAGCAAAGATCTCGGTATCTTTAACATTCAGAATCTTTATTGTTAAGTAAGGATTGGTTGATGTTATATCTGTTGTAGTGATAAGGTTCCTGCCTTTAATAATCACGCTTGTAGATGAGCCTATGAAAAGCATATCAGGCTCTATACTTTCAAGAACAGGGTGATTGTTAGAAACAGTCTCACGGGTAATAGAAAGAAGATTTCCGACACTATCATACTGGTATATAATAGCTTCTGTCCCTTTTATAACCCTTGTAAGTCTGCCCCCATCATCGTAAAAATAAAGGGCTGTCTCTGCAAAGGCGATAGGGGAAAGGATAAATAGTAAAATGAGTTGTGCCAGAATTAAAAAAAAGATTAGATGAAAATATTTAGTGGACAAGTCCCCCTTCAATACACCCTCCCACTATTTACAATTTAAATTTTTTATCACAAAAAAAGGTAAAAGTCAATTTTAAAAAAATTATAAATATATAAATATTATAAATTACCTCATCATAATATGGCGCAACCAGGAAAAACCTATTATACTAAACACCATGAGGACTGGACATAGATACTACTAACAGTAAATTAGTAATAGAAAACTCAGTGGTCCAAGTTATCATTTTCTCACCCTCATCAGCAATATCGCATAACGATTTGCGTGTTTGCGAAGTGCCAAAGGTTTATGTAAGCGAAGCTAACTACAAACACACTCTTATACGCTGCCACCATTATTCTTCACATTAAGGTATAGATAATTCCAATACCTCCACCCTCATAATCAAATTCTACATCTTCTCTCATACCCCTTTATTACCGCCATAGGGATGCTTAAAAAATTCGTTTACAAAGTTTATAACTTCATCTCTTTTCTCTTTTTGGGCTTTTCTCATTATAAAGCGGCCTCCTTCACCTTCGAGGTGCAAGTAGGACCAAAACACCAAAACCTCAACCTTCCTTCCCTTATCCCTGCTTCTATTCTGGTTCATAATCCTCATCCCTTTTTCTACTAAAACACCCAGAAATCTCTGCCAATATTTCATAACCCTCTTTGCCTTTACTATGGCTTACCTCCTTCTTTAATTGTCAAAGAGTCCAAGTGTCAAAGCTCTGATACTCTGACATTCTGATACTCTGATACTTTTACTTTCTCTAATCCGTGCCCGTTGTAAAACATAAGAGGGCGGTATGCATACCGCCCTCTTATTTAATATCTTCAATTTCTGCAAATTGATCCTGAGATTATTTTACCCCATTCCCCCTCTCACTTTATCTTCTCAATAAAAACCCTCGCAGCCTTCAAGGCATCTTTAACTACCTCTGTATCATAAAGCAATCCTTTGTAATAACCTGCAATATGAAAGCTTTTCAAACTCCCTTAATAATTTCTCATCATGAACTGCTATATGCCTCTGTAATGCCTTTCTATATGCATCTACTGATCTGGGCAGTTCCTTTTTAGTTAATCCCTTCTTTAGAAGATACTCATTTATTACTTCCAGCACTGCAAGATAGGTTGTTCTCATTACCCCCTCACAGGCTTAACATCAGTATATGTATTATCCTCTACAGGAACGGACTTCGATATCTCCTTCGCATTATTTAAATACTCAACGCCTCTCTCATATTGTCTCCTTTGCGAAATAATACCAAGGCACAAATTTATCTGTCAAAAGGCAGGGCTTTTTTGCCAGTCTAAATCCTCTTTTCATATATCCTGAACTTCTTGTATAGCCTTGCTCCTGTAAGTTCCACAAGTCTCTGAACCTGCAAGTTGTCTTCAAGGATCCAGGAAAATTCCACCTTTTTAAATCCTCTTTTTTTCACTTCCTTAAATCCCTCTCTGAAAAGAAGGGCATCAACTCCCCTGTTTCTGAATTTAGGCACTATGCCGAGGAGGAGCAACCTGAGGGTCTTTACCTTTCTCATAGCAAAAAGGGCCTTAAGAAGGGTTAAGGGGTTCAGTCTTCCCTTCATTACCCTCAGGACGACATTGTAATCAGGTATGAGTCCAAGAAATCCAACAGGTTCATCTTTGTATTCAGCAATAAGCATGAGTTCTGGAACTATTATGCTCTTTAATTGATGGGCCATGTATCTGATCTCATCATCAAGGAAAGGTATAAAACCCCAGTTATTCTTCCATGCCTCATTGTAGATTAGCTTGAAGCTCAGGAGGTCATCTTCGAGTCTGTCCATATTGACCTTTCTTACAGTAACTCCTCTCTTTTCAGCAATCTCAGCTACCCTGTTGACCTTTTGATTAAGGCTTGAAGGCACATCTGTTATATAGGCAAGAAGGTCTTTTGATTTGTTCAATCCTCCTGCCTTCATCAGGTCATTGTAATAAGGAGGATTATAAGGTGTAAGGAGCATGGGAGGCTCCTCAAAACCTTCTATGAGAAAACCGCACTCTTCGTTTGTGGAAAGATTCATGGGTCCTCGCATCAGATCAAGGCCAGCCTCTTTGAGGTCATCTGCAACCCTCCTTAGAAGGGCCTCTGATACTTCTGGGTCATTTATGGACTCAAAAAAACCAAAAAATCCTACCTTCTCATTATGTATGGAGAGGTGTCTATAATTAATAATTGATGCAATCCTTCCAGATATTCTGCCATCTTTCAAGGCAATGTAGAGTCTTACTTTTTCGTGCCTGAAGAAGGGATTCTCATGAGAAAAATAAATCTTCTGGTCTTTTATAAGAAGAGGAGAATAAAAGGGGTCATTTTTATAAAGCTCAAAAGGGAAAAGTATAAAGGAGTTTAGAAGTTCTCCCTTTTGAGCCTCTATGACCTCTATCATCTAATCAGGCCGAGGGTTCTTCCAACTTTTTTAAAGGCCTCAAGGACAATATCGAGATGTTCGTCTGTATGGGTAGCCATGTAGGATGTCCTTATAAGGGCCTTTCCCGGAGGAACTGCAGGACTTACCGCGACATTTGCAAATACTCCCTCAGCCTCGAGCATCTTAACAAATTTAAAGGCCACTGCATCCTCACCAACTATTACAGGCACTATGGGTGTCTGAGTGGGTCCTATCTCGAAGCCGAGGTTTTTGAATCCCTCTATCATCTTCCTTGTATTCCTCCAGAGCTGCTCTCGCCTTTCTGGTTCATTCTCAATAATATCTATGGCAGCACTGACAGCTGCAATTGATGCCGGTGGAGGACTTGCACTGAATATAAGAGAACGGGCAAAGTGTTTTATGTAGTTTATTACCTCTTTTGAACCTGCAATAAATCCACCTATGGATGCAAGACTTTTGCTGTAGGTCCCCATTATAAGGTCAACCTCCTGCTCAAGACCAAAATGTTCGGCAGTGCCCCTTCCTGTTGCACCGAGGACTCCAATGCCATGGGCATCATCAACCATCAGCCTCGCACCATGCTTTTTGGTAATCTCATAAACAGCAGGTAGATCAACAATGTCCCCTTCCATACTGAATACGCCATCAACCACAACAAGGCAGGCCCTTCCATTATTTTCTGTTAAAACCCTGTCAAGGTCTTGAGGACTGTTATGCTTAAACTTCTTAACCTCTCCAAAAGAAAGCCTGCAACCATCGATTATGCTTGCATGGTCCATCTTATCTATAATAACTACATCGTCCTTACCAACCAGGGCAGATATAACACCAAGGTTTACCTGAAAGCCTGTTGAAAATACTAAGGCAGCCTCTTTTCTCATAAATCTTGCAAGCTTCTCTTCAAGCTGTACATGGATGTCGAGGGTTCCATTAAGAAATCTTGAGCCAGCACATCCTGTTCCGTATTTTTTAATAGCCTCAATTGCAGCCTCTTTTACCTTGGGGTGATTAGTAAGACCGAGATAGTTGTTAGACCCCACCATAATCATCTTCCGGCCATTCATTATTACAACGGGATCCTGAGCGGACTCAATCATCCTGAAAAAAGGGTAAATCCCTTTTTCTATAAGTTCCCGTGCAGCAGAAAACTTATAACATTTTTCAAAAAGGTCTTTTTTTGTCACAGCCACTTGTGAATCCTGTACCAGTTTGCCGTCCATTTCATACCTTCCCTTATATTTACTTTTGGAGCAAAGCCCAGTTCATTGCGGGCCCGAGATATATCACAAAGCCAATATGTATATTTTAACTCAATCAATTTATCGTTATTTATTATACTATTTTTTGCAATCTTCGATGCAACCCTTCCAATTAAGGGCATTATATTCCGTGGAATCTTTATCCTGATCGGTCTTTTCTGAAGAGATTCAGCAATGACAGAGACAATATCATCACTTGTAGATACCTCACCATCAGCAAGAAAGTATGTCTTCCCCTCAGCTTCTTTTGACTTTGCAGCAAGGATAATCCCTTTAATAAGGTCATCAATATATATAAGTGTATAGTATGATTTTCCAAAGTATGGCAATATACCAATATTAATCATCTTAAAAAAAAGATAAAAATCTCTATCCCTTGGTCCATAAACACCTGTAGGCCTTAAGATGGTAAATGGTATTTTATCCCTGAATTTCAAAAGCACCTCTTCACCCATCAATTTACTTCTTCCATAGGCCGAGACTGGCGTGGGTGGTGAATCCTCACACTTGGGAGTTCCATTATCACAAGGGCCAGCTGCAGCAAGACTGCTGAGAAGGATAAATCTTTGGAGACCTGGATTATTCTTTAAAGCCACATCAACGATATTCTCCGTTCCGATTACATTCGCTCTGTAGAATTCCTCCCAAGAAGAAGCCTTTGTAAGACCTGCAAGGTGGAATATATAATCAAAATTCTTTATCTTCTCAAGAGAAGCCCTGTTACAACAATCACCTTCAATAAAAAATACATCAAGTCCCTCAAGCCACTTCTTATTTGATAGATTCCTTACGAGACAATGAACCTCAAAACCTTCTTTTAATAATGCCTCTACAAGATGACTACCAACAAAACCTGTGCCCCCGGTAACAAGTGCCTTCATATTATATATTGTCCTCTTAATTACTTACTATAGTCAAGTTATTTATTCAGCAACCTATTTATGGTATCCTTCAGCTCTGTCAGGTCAGAGGACTTCACTACATAGGCCTCCGCTGCCCATACTCCAAAGTCATCTCTGTAATCGTAGGCTGTTGACATAATTACAGGTACATTGGGGTTTCTGTTCTTCAGGGCCCTTAGCACAGCTATTCCATCCATATCAGGCATAAGGATGTCGAGGGTGACTATGTCTGGAGATACCTTTTCAAATAATTCTATTGCCTCTTTACCTGAGGATGCCGGGATAACCTCGTATCCTTCATCTTCGAGTTCTTCTTTATAAAGCCTCAGGATGCTTTCGTCATCATCAACTACAAGTATCCTCATTTTACTCCTCCTACTCAGGCTATAAGCCAGATTATCTTACTGACGGAAGGATAATAATAAAACTTGTTCCCTTCCCCACAGATGTCTCTACCTCTATCCTTCCGCCATGTTCTTCAATAATCTTCTTTGTTATGGACAGGCCAAGGCCTGTGCCCCCTGGCTTTGTTGTAAAAAATGGGTTAAAGATATTAGGTAGATCTTTTTCATCAATGCCCGCTCCTGTATCCTTTATAATTATAACACCATCTGAATTATTTTTTTCAGTTATGACCGTTATAGTCCCGTCTCTTTCTATCGCCTGTATGGCATTTGTTAAGATATTGATAATCGCCTCCTTTATTCTCGCAGGGTCAATGGATAGTCTGAGATATTCCCTGTATTCTCTCTTGACCTCTATTTTTCTATTTTTCAGTTCATCTCTGTAAAGGGAGATGATCTCATCAAGGAGGCTATTAATCTCTGTCTCTTCTATGGCAAGACCCATTCCTCTCACAAAGCTTAATATTTCTTTTAATATATTCTCAAGTCTCATAACCTCTTTTGTTATTATTGCTGCGTATTCCTTGAGCTTTCCATCAAGTCTTGCCTCAAGTCTTCTGGCAAAACCGCCAACAGATACAAGGGGATTCCTGATCTCATGGGCAACCTTTGCAGCAACCTCTCCAAGGGCAGCCATCTTCTCAGAGGCCTGTAACTGTTCTCTCAGTTTCTTAAGCTCACTTATATCTCTAACTACATGAACCGTTCCGATGAATTCTCCATTCTGGTCAAAAACTGGAGATGTGGATGAAAAACTTGTTATATTGAGATAAGGGTCTTCAAACTCTTCATAAAAGGCCTTCTTCTCACTGACAGTTTTATGGTGAGGACACTTCTCATAAGGTCTATCCATACCATGAAATACCTCATAGCATTTCTTACCTATTACTGTTTCCTTTGTCCAGGTTCTATCAATACCCTGCTCCATAGATTTTTTATTAAGCCTCTCAAGGACTGCCCTGTTTATGTTTCTTATGGTATAGTCAGCAGTGGTTATATAAACCATGTCGGATATGGATTCAAAGATGTTTTCAAGCTCTGCTTCTGCCAGTCTCACCCTTTCAAAGAGCCTTGCATTCTCTATTGCCTGAGCCACCTGATTGGAAAATCCTGTAAGGAATCTAATATCATCCTCAGTAATAGGCCTCTTGTTAAAGAGATTATCAACCCATAAGAGACCTATAACCCTATCTCTTGATATAAGTGGTACTACTGCATAGGCCTCTGTGCCAAGCTGCTGGACAAGAACAGGGTCAGAGAGGGGTTCTTCCTTTACATCTTTTACATTTATAATCCTCTTTTCCTTAACAGCCCTTGTCAGAACGGTGTTCTCATGAAGAGGAATCTCTATATTTAAGGAGAGCCTGTCAAGAAGGGAATCCTTCCTCAAGGGACCTGATTCTATTTCCTTCATTAGGTCTTCCAGAGTCTTCTTTTCCATTGAAAGACTGCTCCAGACCCTCCAGGCCTCTTCAGGACTCGATGGCCCTACACCCATTGCACCTTTGATAACTCCCTTTGTCTCATCCACAAGAAAAAGGATAGCCCTGTTAAATCCAAGCCCATCGCTCATGGTAACTGCTGTGAGAATCATCCGTAAGAGCCTGTCAAGTTCAAGGGTGCTTCTCATGGCAGAACTAATAAAGAAGAGCCTTGAAAGCTCCTGATTCCTCTTTGCAAGCTCTCTCTCATATCTCTTCTTTTCGGTGATATCCCTTGATATACCGCTTATTCCAATAACATTTCCAAAGGCATCCTTTATGGGTGATAGGGTAAGGCTCACCTCTATCACTGTGCCATCCTTTCTTATCCTGTAGGTCTCTATATCCTTCAAGACCTCACCTCTTTTTATCCTTTCAGTGTATTCTCTCTCTATATCATAGAGTCCTTGTGGGATAAAGGGTAGATATTTACCAAGGACCTCCTCTTCGGTAAATCCGTATATCCTTTCAGCACCCTTATTCCAGGATGTAATGATACCATTCAGGTCTGATGTTACAATAGCATCAGCAGTATTATCTATGACGCTCTCAAGATATTCCTTGGTCTGCATTACCTCTCTGTAAAGTCCTAAGAGCTCTTCCTGATATAAAACCCTTTCTGAAACATCCTGTATGAAGACAATTACCTCCCTAACTATTCCATCATGTCCTTTAATAGGATAAGATGTGAGCTCGCTATAAAATATGATGTCTCCTGTCCTGCCCTTCTGTGACATAAAATTTATTTCTCCTGTCTCGAAGGTTGCCTGGGCAGGGCAGTGAGGACAGAGTGCTTGTCCTTCATGAAAGACTTCTATGCAATTTTTTCCTATAAGACTCTCAGGTTGAGGTATCCAGTGTTCCATAAATCGGTTTATCGAAGTGATCTTATAATCCCTGTCAAGGGTCACTATCCCTCCCCTCACACTATCAAAGAGTAGCTCTATACGCCTCTTTGACTCTTCTGTCTCTCTTTCCCTTTCGATGACCTGTTCGAAGGCCCTTGCCTTATCTATATCTATTAGCAGAAAAGATACAATACCTTTTAAAAGCTCTATATCATTCTGACTGAAGACTCCGGATCGTCTTTTTATTGCTATGAATCCTCTATATCTATCTCCAGAAAATGAAACAGCAATACAATTACTTAACCCCTCCTCATTTATAAAAAGAGGTCCTGTCGTTAGGCTGATCCTATTATCTATAAGGACTAATTCTCTATCAGAAAAAGAATCCTGAGGATTAACTGCAGATACTGTTCTATTAT
Organism: Thermodesulfovibrionales bacterium; assembly: GCA_036822495.1. Taxonomy (GTDB): domain Bacteria; phylum Nitrospirota; class Thermodesulfovibrionia; order Thermodesulfovibrionales; family CALJEL01; genus CALJEL01. The sequence goes on along the minus strand of DAISHO010000014.1, from coordinate 1,221 downwards.
CAACTTTAACCCTTATGACAACAGGGTCAGAATTAAATATTCTCGATATTTCAGAAGTAGCCCTCCTGATAAGTGTTGCCATTTCTACTTCAGTAGATATGGTCTTCCCAAATTCATAAAGCATCCTGAATCTCTCATATCCTGACTGAAGTTCTGAATAGAGTTCAGTATTGCGGATACCTGCACTGATGATATGTGCCAGAACTTCAGCTGTGTAAAGGTCATCCTTTACAAAGGAATTTATCCCTGGTCTCTTGAATATCAATAGGCCTTTTAACTTTCCATCATAGGATAAAGGGGCAATGATAATTGACCTGTGAATCTTGTCATAAAATGGTTTTAATTCTTCTGATAATTCAAGATCGTTGCACCAGACAATGCCTGAATCCCTGATGAAGGAAAGAGCAGAATAATTAATTATCCTTTGTTCGCCTTCCTTATCACTTGTTGTAAATAATTCGAAACCTCCATCCCTTATAAGGTATATTTCACAGACGAGAGCAAGTCTCTCCGAGATTCTTTTGACCTTTTCATCAAGTAATTCTTTAAGTCCAGCTCCTCCTTGACCTGTTCTTGAAATATCAAGAAAGAGTTCTGTAATCTGAAGTTTTAATCTAAGCCTGTCAACGATATCATAAAATCTTTCAGCAAGTATGCCGAATTCGTCTTTCCCGATATCAATCCTGTAAGTAAGATCACCTCCTGATATCCTTTCTGTTGCATCAAGAAGTTTAATAAAGGGTCTATCAATGGAGACCTTTAACATCAGAAGAAGGAATGAAGCAACTATAAGGCTGGCAATAAAAAGGGCGATAATATTGATAAATATCTTCTTCTGAAGACCCATTCCTTTATGAATCGCATCATCTATTAATCTTATGGATTCTGAATGGAGTCTATCAAGGTCATCCTGAACGGAACTGTAAAGTTTTATAACCTTTCTGTAAACATCGTCCCTTATCTTCTTATCTTCTCCGAAGAGCAAGGGAAGATAGCCAGATATGAGGTGAAGATTATGTTTCAGCCTCTGAACTGTCTCACGGGACCTGCCAGTCTTTTCTATATCAGAAAGAAGAACCTTAACATTTTCCTCTCTCTTTAAGATCACTGTTTTAAGATTTTCAGCATCTGAGGAAACATATCTTGATATAGCAGAAACATAGGATACAACAGCATCTTTTAATTCTTCATCCTGTTGGTGGAATCTGTTAAGATTGTGGA
>DAISHO010000013.1:0-15947 GCA_036822495.1 Thermodesulfovibrionales bacterium | reverse complement strand
CTTCCCTTACCTCCTTTCTTTCGTTCTTACCCTTATATATGCATAGAGCATGCCATGGTTATAACTATTTGAAAATGAAAAGAATTTATTTAAAAAATTTTTCAGTTCTGCAAAAATAAAGTAGGGTTAATTTCAGGAAAGAAAAATCAGGGTTTTTGAAGGCATAAGGATCTTAATTCTTGAGGAGAGAAAAGAGCCTGTACAAAAATATAGCCACAACTCCGCCAATAAAGGCACCAAAGAGACCAACAATCCCCACGAGGAATATAACCCCGAGTAGTACAATAAAAGAACTGCTCGATACAGGCCTTTTGAGGATAATGGAAAGGTCATGGCTTACTGCATCTGCCCAGCTTCCACCAAGGGCATCCTTAAAGGCCAGGTCCATGGCAATGGCAACAATTACACCACAAATAAAGCCTCCTATAAGGCCTATCCTGAATGCCTTTTTCAATTATCCCTCTATACCGTATTTCTTTAATTTCCTGTAAAGGGTCACGAGGTCTATACCAAGAGCCTTTGCCGTTGCCTCCTTGTCTCTTTTGTGCTGTTCATAGGCATTAATGATCAAAGACCTTTCATACTCACTAAGGGCATCCTTCAGGTTTCCTGTAATCCCTTTTACCTTTGCACCCTTTATCTTTTCAGGAAGTTCAGCCACTGTAATATATTCACCCTTTGCAAGGACAACAGCCCTCTCAATCACATTCTTCAATTCCCTCACATTGCCAGGCCATTCATATCCTATAAGCATGGTCATTGCATCGTCATCAATACCCTTAATATCCTTTTTATTTTCCTCTGAAATAGTTTTGATAAAGTAATCAACAAGAACAGGTATATCCTCCCGCCTTTCCCGCAGGGGTGGAATCCTAACCTCAATAACACTGAGCCTGTAATAAAGGTCTTCTCTGAAGGAGCCCTCTTTTACCTTCTTTTCAAGATCAGCATTTGTTGCAGCAATTATCCTTACATCCACAAGTCTTTTAACAGTATCACCAAGGGGCATTATCTCTCCTGTCTCTATCACCTTTAATAATTTTGCCTGAAGGCTCATGGGCATATCACCTATCTCATCAAGAAAGAGCGTTCCGCCATCTGCCAGGGTTATCAATCCCTTTTTGTCAGAAACAGCACCTGTAAAGGCACCCTTTTTATATCCGAATAGTTCTGATTCAAGAAGGGTCTCAGGGATAGCAGAACAGTTTATAGAGATAAAGGGTTTGTCCTTTCTCGGACTGTTATAATGAATAAGCTCAGCAATAAGACCTTTCCCTGTTCCACTCTCACCAAGAATCAGGACATTGGTCTTTGTTGGTATTACCTGCTCAAGAAGTGTTAACAGTTCCTGTATCTGGTTGGAATTTCCAAGCAAGACCCTTCCTGGTATCCTCTGGCTTAATTGCTGTTTTAAGGCTATATTTTCCTGGAGGAGTCTTTTATGGTCGAGCAACCTCTTTATCCTCATCTTCACATCTTCATTTATAAAGGGTTTTACTATATAATCACTTGCACCCATCTTCATGGCTGTAACAGCAGACTCCACCGTAGCATAGGCTGTCATAATAATCACCAGTGTTGAAGGTCTCATCTGAAGGGTCTTCTGAAGCACCTCCATGCCGTCCATTCCCTCCATCCTGAGGTCTGTAAGGACGAGGTCGTATTCGTCTTTTTTTAACAACTCTATTGCCTCTTCACCACCCGTGGCAGTGCTTACAGAATAGCCCTCCCTTGAAAGGATAAATTCAAGGGCCCTCAGGATATCCTTCTCGTCATCTACAATGAGTATTTTCCCCGGGATATTTGCGGACTCTGTTTTCATGCCACTGCCCTCTCGTAAACTGGAAGTCTAACCCTGAAGGTGCTTCCCTTACCCACTTCACTCTCAACAAGGATATCTCCTCCAAAACTCTTCACTATGCTGAAGCTCACCGAGAGACCAAGGCCTGTGCCCTTGTCCTTTGTTGTGAAGAATGGGTCAAAGATCTTATGGAGGTGCTCTTCAGGGATACCTGTTCCTGTATCAGTAAAGGCTATCTCAACAGAACGCTCAACTTCCCTTGCCGTGATTCTGAGGGTTCCTCCATCAGGCATTGCATCAGCAGCATTGAATATAAGATTTGTAAATACCTGGGCAAGGTGATTGGCATCTGCATAGACATCAGGAAGTTCCTCAAATTCTACAATGACCTCAATGTTCTTCATCCTTTTATCAAACCTCATCAGGGATATGGTTGAATCAAGAACCTCTTTTATGTTTACAGGGCCTGCCACTCCCTTTGTGGGCTTTGAGAAACTCGATATATTCCTCACTATCTCTGCAATCCTTGATATATGCTTAGATATGGTCTCAAGACTCTCGTTAGCAAACTCACCCAGATCCATCTCCCTGAGAAGCTGGACATAGGATGATATGGATGTTAAAGGATTTCCTATCTCGTGGGCAAGACCAGCAGATATCCTTGCAAGGGCAGAAAGCTTTTCTGAATGCATCATCTGCTCTTCAAGCCTCTTTATCTCTGTAACATCCTGTATGAGGCCTATAAACTGGACACCACCTGTCTTTGTCTTGAGAGGAGTAATATGTATCTGAAAAATCCCTCTATAATTACCAAATTGCAGTTCCTTTATATACTGCCTTGGCTCATTATCCGTCAGCAGGTCTCCAGAGATCCCGAGTATATCAAGGATGTTATCTATCTTTTTGTTGCCAAGCCATTCCTCCATTCTTCTATTAAGCCAGAGTATCTTTCCATTAGGTTCAAATAGAGATATACCAGCACCAACTGTTCTCATTATAATATCGAGTTTCTCCTTCTCTGCCCTCAATTCTTCTGTTCTTACATTAACCATCTCCTCGAGGACATCAGCATATTCCCTGAGTTTATTCCTGAGGTCGATCTCCTCTGTAATATCATCACATGATATAATCACACCTGCTATCCTGTCATGAAATGTAAGAGGACTTACAGTAACATATACATAAAGGGTTTCTTTATCCCTTTTTAATGGAAAGCCTTTGATACTGCCCGCCACTCCGCTAAAGGCCTGTTGAATCAGTTCTCTTAATCTGCCTTTTTCTTCTTCAGACTGTCTCGGACATATATCAAAGAACTTCTTGCCCTTTAATTCCTCCTTATCATGACCTATCAATCTGGCATAGGCTGTATTTACAAGGGTTATATAATAGTTTTCGTCAAGGACGAGGATTCCTGATTGGGTGCTCTCTATTATGTTTTCAAGATAGACCTTTGTCTCATAGACAGTATCAACAAGTCTCTTCTGATGCTCAAGATACCTTGAACGCTCTTCTGCTTTTATCCTTTTTGAATTCATTAAAAGGACAACAGTAGCACCGAGGAGCATGGTAAGGAATATGGATATCACAAGGATAGAATGGAATTTCATGCTCTTCTTCATACTCGCCATTACTTCTGAATAAGGTATGGAGACGCATACAATCCAGTTTCTATCGAGAAATCTGATTTTTGAAAAGGCAACAAGCTTATCCTCACCAGAAGGTGCAATATATGCGCTATAGCCGATGTCGGAGCTATCAAGGAGAATCTTCTTTTCAATATCAAAAGACCTGTGGCAGTTAAAGCAATTCTTATCTGCCCTGAAGATGTTTCTTCCTATCATCTGGGGTTCTGTTGGATGATAAAGGAGTGTCCCATCAGAATCAACCATCCAGGCATAACCCTTTTCACCGAGTTTGGCTGGTTTAAGATATCTCTCATTGAGGGAGTCAAGATAGAGGTCAACTATGAGAAGCCTGTTATCAAAGGGCTGGATAATAGAAAGCCTCTTCCTATCATCAGAAAGTAAAGTAGTAATATCTCCCCTCCTCGCTTCTTCATATAATATCCTTTCCCTTTCAGTAAGATGGCTTAACTTGCTACTGAAGAGGAGTCTTTTATCTGTGTCAATTATCTTGATATCAAGGTCATACTGTGAGAGTATATCTCCGAAGGTCAAATAAACATACTGGGATATCCTCAATCTGCTGAGCTCTCTACCCCTGAGAATCCTTGCAAGTGAGCGGGTCTCATCAATAATGTGATTTATGGTTGAGTTAAGATTCTCTCCTATACTCCTTGCAAGAAGCCCCTGCTGTCTGCTGAACTGCTGGGCCATCTCTGCCTGAAAATTGTTCTCAAAAAAGATATTGAGGATAATAAAAAAGGAGATGATAAACAGGGCTATACCAAGGAGTATTACATTTGTCCTCATCTTATCCCGCCAAGGAGATCTTTGATTTTTTGTTCATGAGAGCCCTTCCAGTATATTCTTCCACACTCACAGCACCTTACAAATTCACGATTGTTTAAAAACACATAATCTGGAACCAGGCCAGCTATCTCCTCTTTTGCTATTTCCTGAAGAAGGGCATTACAAAAGGTGCATCTACTGAAAGGTTTGGGACTATCATATCCTCTCTCATTGAAAATAGATAGGACCTCTCTTAATTGTTCTATAAGATGGTCCGAGGTTATAAATATACAGGGGTCACCCCTCTGCCTTAAAAGTCCTGTATCCCTTGTCAGTATGACCCTCTGGTGCTGTCTCGCAATCCTTAGAAGTTCCTTGTCTGTTATATCTTTTTTATAAAGGGTGTCATAACCGAGAAGCCGTAGCCATCTTGCAAGTCTTCCGAGCATTGCATCAGCTATAAAACGCACACTCATTCCACACTATAAGATTATCCGTGAAAAGGCCAATCTCTTTTATCTTTAATTCCCTGTAGCTGACTCCTGCACCTTCTCTTCCCCGGTAGTTATCTCACCACCCATTTGTGGCGAGGTAAGAGAAGCCTTTTCCCTACTCAATAGGGGGATCATCTCTCTTTTAACAAAGGTATTCCTGTATTTAAGCATGCCAGTCCCGGCCGGTATCATCCTGCCCATTATAACATTCTCCTTCAGTCCTCTCAATTCATCTACTGCTCCATTAAGGGCTGCCTCTGTAAGAACCCTTGTTGTCTCCTGGAAAGAGGCAGCTGAGACCCAGCTATCAGTTGTTAGAGACGCCTTTGTTATGCCCAGCAACAGAGGCTTTGCGGTAGCAGGCCTTCCACCCTGTTTTAATACCCGCTCATTCTCCTTTTCAAATGTAAACCTGTCAATCTGCTCCCCAATCATGAAGTCTGTATCTCCGGGATCCTCTATCCGCACACGCCTCATCATCTGCCTTATAATTATCTCTATATGTTTATCATTAATTGTGACGCCCTGAAGTCTGTAAACCTTCTGAACCTCATCAACCAGATATCTCTGGAGTTCTGTTGGACCAAGGATGTCGAGGATATCATGAGGATTTACAGCACCATCCATAAGGGGTTCTCCTGCCTTCACAAAATCACCCTCATGAACGCTTACATGTTTCCCCTTAGGGATCACATATTCCTTTGTTATGTCTCCGCCCTTTATTACCACAACCCTTGTACCCTTTGGTCCTGCCTTAAATTCCACCACACCATCTATCTCAGAAACAAGGGCATATTCCTTTGGCCTTCTTGCCTCAAAAAGTTCTGCAACCCTTGGGAGACCTCCCGTAATATCCTTGGTCTTCGTAGTCTCTCTCGGAATCTTTGCTATCACATCACCGGGATAAACTGTCTCTCCCTTTTCAACGAGGATATGGGCACCTGACGGAAGTATATATCTTGCAAGACCTGTTCCCACTTTAATTGTTCTACCCTGAGAATCCTTTATTGATATCCTCGGTCTCATATGAGCAGGATAATCAATTATAACCTTCTGGCTCAAACCAGTTATCTCATCGACAGTCTCCTTAACTGTTATGCCCTCCACTATGTCTCCCAGAGCAACACGACCACCAACCTCAGTAATTATGGGGGTTGAATAGGGGTCCCATTCTGCAAGCTTCTGACCGCTCTCTATCTTCTGACCATCCTTCACAAAGAGTCTTGTACCGTAAACTAAATTATATTTTTCCTTCTCCCTCCCCTCTTTATCCACAATTGCAATTACAGCATTCCTGTTAAGGACAACAAGAAGGCCTTCCTTGTTCTGGACAGCATTCACATTGATGAACTTAACAGTGCCTGGATTCTTTGCTTCATGTATTGCCTGCTCTATAACCTTTGTAGCAGTTCCACCTATATGGAATGTCCTCATAGTAAGCTGTGTTCCTGGTTCGCCAATGGACTGAGCAGCAATTATACCAACAGCCTCTCCAACATCAACAAGTCCACCCCTTGCAAGGTCTCTACCATAGCATCTTGCACATACACCAAAAGGACTCCTGCAGGTAAGAACTGATCTGATCTTTACAGAAGTAATACCTGCATCTATTATCTTTTTAACCTTCTCCTCATCGATCTCCTCATTTCTTCTTACAATAAGCTCCTTTGTAAGAGGATCCTTTATGTCTTCAGCAGCAAGCCTGCCAAGAATCCTCTCATCAAGGGACTGGATAATCTCTCCACCTTCGATGAGGGCTGTTACTATTATCCCATCAGTTGTGCCACAATCCTCCTCATTAACTATCACATCCTGAGATACATCCACAAGTCTCCTTGTAAGGTATCCTGCATTGGCAGTCTTAAGGGCAGTATCAGCCAATCCCTTCCTTGCACCATGGGTTGATATAAAATACTGAAGGGGTGTAAGACCTTCTCTGAAGTTTGCTGTAATGGGTGTCTCTATAATCTCTCCTGAAGGCTTTGCCATAAGTCCCCTCATTCCAGCGAGCTGTCTGATCTGAGTCGTGCTACCCCTTGCACCTGAATCAGCCATCATGAATATGCTGTTGAAGGACCTCCTCTCCTTTAATTCGTCTTCTGAGAACTTCTTTCCATCCTCTGCACCAAGCTCCTTCATCATCTCTTCAGCAACACGCTCTGTAACATTTGCCCATATATCAATAACCTTGTTGTACCTCTCACCCTGTGTTATAAGACCATCAGCATACTGTTTCTGAACCTCCATCACCTCCTGTTCAGCCTCTTTAATAAGTCTTGCCTTGCTTGATGGAATATGCATGTCAGCCATGCAGATGGATATGCCTGAAAGGGTTGCCATCTCAAAACCGAGCCTCTCCATCTTGTTCAAGAATTTAACTGTCTCTTTCTTGCCACCCTTCTGGTATATAAACTCTATAAGTTTATTTAGTTCCTTCTTTGTCAGCTCTTTATTTATGACCTCGAACGGAACAAAGTCTGGCACTATCTCCTTAAAAACAACCCTGCCGACAGTTGTGTCCACAAGCTGCCCATTTATCCTTACCTTTATCCTCGCATGCTCTGAAACAGCCCCGGTATCAAAGGCATATCTAACCTCATCGAGATCAGAAAAAATCTTTCCCTCCCCAGCTGCACCCTGCTTCATCTTTGTAAGATAATAAAGGCCAAGTACCATATCCTGTGTAGGACCAACAATAGGCTTACCATTTGCAGGGCTCAGGAGATTATTAACAGACATCATCAATACCCTTGCCTCTATCTGCGCCTCTATAGAAAGGGGTACATGAACAGCCATCTGGTCACCATCAAAGTCTGCATTATAGGCCGTACAGACCAGTGGATGAAGTTTGATTGCCTTTCCTTCCACAAGCACCGGATCAAAAGCCTGAATTCCAAGTCTATGAAGTGTTGGTGCCCTGTTGAGAAGCACAGGATGCTCTGCTATAACCTCCTCGAGGGCATCCCATACCTCAGGTGTCTCCTTCTCAACAAGCCTCTTTGCCTGTTTTACTGTGGAGGCATAACCCTTCTCCTCAAGTTTTCCGAGGACAAAGGGCTTGAATAATTCAAGGGCCATCTTCTTTGGAAGTCCGCACTGATGAAGCATCAGTTCAGGTCCAACCACTATAACGCTTCTTCCAGAATAATCAACCCTCTTCCCAAGGAGATTCTGCCTGAATCTTCCCTGCTTACCCTTTATCATGTCGCTGAGGGATTTAAGAGGCCTTTTGGTAGAGGCCTTAAGGACCTTTGCCCTCTTGGTGTTGTCGAAAAGGGCATCAACAGCTTCCTGCAGCATCCTTTTTTCGTTCTTGATTATCACACTCGGTGCCCTCAGCTCAATAAGTCTCTTGAGCCTGTTATTCCGATTGATTATCCTTCTGTAGAGGTCATTAAGGTCAGATGTGGCAAATCTTCCTCCCTCAAGGGGCACAAGAGGCCTCAATTCTGGAGGAAGGACAGGAATAACCTCAAGGATCATCCATTCAGGTCTATTACCTGATTTTCTGAAGGCCTCTACAATCCTCAATCTCTTGGAAAGTTTTCTCTTTATTCCGGGTGAAGTCGTTTCCTTAATCTTTGCCCTCAGCTCAACGCTCAGGGCATCAAGATCAATCTTTCTTAGAAGTTCTCTTATAGCCTCTGCACCCATGCCAGCCTTAAATCTTGTGCCAAACTCCTGAACCTTTTTCTTATATTCCTCCTCTGTAAGGATCTCTCTTTCTTTAAGGGTTGTATCACCAGGGTCTATCACAATATAACTTTCATAATAGAGTACCCTCTCAAGCTGTCTTATAGTCATGTCGAGAAGGAGCCCGATCCTGCTCGGTACACCTCTAAGGAACCATACATGAGCAACTGGTGTGGCGAGCTCGATATGTCCCATCCTCTCACGCCTGACCTTTGACTGTATAACCTCTACTCCACATTTGTCACAAACAATACCCCTGTGTTTCATCCTCTTGTATTTACCACAGGCACACTCCCAGTCCTTGACAGGCCCAAATATCCTCTGGTCAAATAGCCCATCCTTCTCTGGCTTGAAGGTCCTGTAGTTTATGGTCTCTGGTTTTTTGACCTCACCATAGGACCATTGCCTTATCTTTTCGGGTGATGCCAGTTTAATCCTTATGGCATCAAAGTCTGATGGATTCTTTGGTTTCTGAAAAAGGGCATAAATATCTTCCACTTTTTACTCTCCCTTCTTTTTCTTTTCTAAGAGCTCTACATCAAGGCAGAGGCTCTGAAGTTCTTTTATAAGAACATGGAAGGACTCTGGTATACCCGGCTCAAGCGTCGGGTCACCTTTTACTATTGCCTCGTACATCCTTGCCCTTCCCTGTATATCGTCACTCTTCACAGTCAGGAACTCCTGAAGTGTATAGGCAGCTCCATAGGCCTCAAGTGCCCAAACCTCCATCTCCCCGAGTCTCTGACCTCCGAATTGAGCCTTTCCTCCAAGGGGCTGTTGTGTAACAAGAGAGTAAGGCCCAATGGAACGGGCATGAATCTTATCATCAACCAGATGGTGAAGCTTCATCATATACATATATCCTACTGTAACAGGTCTCCTGAAAGGCTCACCTGTCCTTCCATCATAAAGGGTAATCTGGCCATTCTCTGGAAGCCCTGCCTTCTTAAGGAGATCCCTTATCTCATGTTCCTTGGCTCCTTCAAAGACTGGAGATGCCACATGAAGACCGAGAGCTCTGGCTGCCCATCCGAGATGGGTTTCAAGGATCTGACCTACATTCATCCTTGAAGGAACTCCGAGTGGATTAAGGACAATATCCACAGGTGTTCCATCGGGCAGGTAGGGCATATCCTCAACAGGAAGTACCATGGAGACGACTCCCTTGTTACCATGTCTACCAGCCATCTTGTCTCCAACCTGAATCTTCCTCTTCATAGCAATATAGACCTTTACAATCTTATTAACACCTGGCGGCAATTCATCTCCTCTCTTTATTCGGTCAATCTTTTCATCATAAAGCTTCTCAAGTTCTCTTATCCTGATATTTGCCTCTTTATAAATAGACTCAATCTCTTCCTGTATTTTTTCATCAGCAACCTTTATCTTTATAAGATAGTCATTCTTTATCCTCTCAAGATGCTTATCAGTGAGTTTCTTGCCAGCCTCACAGATAAGTTCCTTTGTCTTCGGATCTCTCAAATCATCCTGAACCTTCTGACCAACCAGCAATCTTTTTATCCTGGCTGCCCTCTCCTCTTTGACAACCCTTATCTGATCATCAAGGTCCCTTTGAAGCCTGCTGACCTCATCCTCTTCTATAGCCTTTGTCCTTGCATCCTTCTGAACACCCTTTCTTGTAAGAACCTTCACATCAATTACAGTTCCTTCAATACCAGGTGGTACATAGAGGGAACTCTCCTTTACCTCCTCAGCCTTTTCTCCAAAGATTGCCCTCAGGAGTCTTTCTTCAGGTGTAAGCTGCATTTCGCCTTTTGGCGTAATCTTACCAACAAGTATATCCCCTGGCTTTACCTCTGCACCTATTCTTATAATCCCGCTCTCATCAAGGTCCTTTAAAGCCTCCTCACCCATGTTAGGGATATCCCTTGTTATTTCCTCAGGACCCTGTTTCGTATCCCTTGCCTCCACACTGAACTCTTCAATATGAATGGATGTATAAACATCTTCAGAAACAAGTCTCTCACTGATAAGAATGGCATCCTCAAAATTATAACCACCCCAGGGCATGAAGGCTACAAGGACATTCTTCCCGAGTGCAAGCTCTCCAAGATCAGTGGAGGAACTATCAGCTATTATGTCACCAGCTTCCACCACATCACCAGTCTTAACAATCGGCCTCTGGTTTATACAGGTATTCTGATTTGTCTTATGGAACTTAATAAGATTGTAAATATCAAGACCTCCACCAGACACCTTGATTGTAATCCTTGTAGCATCCACATTTTCTACAACCCCTGACCTCTTTGCTATAACAACTGCCCCTGAATCCCTGGCTGCAACAGCCTCCATGCCAGTTCCTACCACAGGCGCCTCAGGTATTATTAAAGGTACTGCCTGTCTCTGCATATTAGAACCCATAAGGGCCCTGTTTGCATCATCATTTTCAAGGAATGGTATCAGAGAAGCTGAGACTCCAACGATCTGTTTCGGAGATACATCCATATACTGAACATCCTGAGGAGGAACCATCTTAAAGTCTCCTCCTACCCTCGCTGAAACCGCTTCACCAAGTAGATTCCCCTTGCTGTCTACAGGTGATGTAGCCTCTGCTATTATAAAGTTTTCAGACTCCATTGCTGAAAGCCACACAACCTCATCCGTTACCCTTCCATTAACAACCTTTCTGTATGGTGCCTCAATAAAGCCATACTCATTAATCCTTGCGTATGTTGCAAGGGAGACAATCAATCCTATGTTTGGCCCTTCAGGGGTCTCAACAGGACAGATCCTTCCATAATGGGTGGGATGTACATCCCTGACCTCAAAACCAGCCCTCTCACGGGTAAGTCCACCGGGGCCAAGGGCCGAAAGTCTCCTCTTATGGGTAAGTTCTGAGAGGGGATTTGTCTGGTCCATGAACTGACTGAGCTGGCTTGAACCAAAAAACTCCTTTATGGCAGCTATAACAGGCTTTGCATTTAATATATCATGAGGCTCAAGTTCCTCCACCTCTGTAAGGGACATCCTTTCTTTTATAGTCCTTTCCATCCTCACGAGGCCTATTCTGAATTGATTTTCAAGAAGTTCTCCTATGCCTCGAACCCTCCTGTTTCCAAGATGGTCAATATCATCCACCTCTCCTTTACCCGTACGGAGAAGGAAAAGGTATCTCACTATCTCTATTATATCCCTGTCTGTGAGGACTGTCGTTGATACAGGCACATCAAGGCCAAGCCTCTTGTTTATCTTTACCCTTCCAACAGGACTGAGGTCATATCTCTTGGGATCAAAGAATAGACCGTTAAAGAGCTCCTTTGCAGCCTCAACTGTTGATGGTTCACCTGGCCTGAGCCTCTTGTATATCTCTATAAGGGCCTCTTCCTGGGTCTTTACCCTGTCAGTAAGAAGGGTCTCTCTTAGGGATGAAAGATAATTAACATTATCTATATAAAGTAGTTCAAGTGTATCTATACCAGCCTTCAGGATATGCTGAAAACGTTCCTCTGTAATCTCCTCATTGGTTCCGACTATAATCTCTCCTGTCTCGGGGTCTATTATATCCTTTATTGTTACCCTTCCAATTATCTCCCTTTCTGAAAGTTTTATCTTTTTAATACCCGCTGTTTCCATTTTCTTTATGGCATACCGGGTTATCTTACTTCCTTCCTTTACTATAACCTCTTTAGTCCTCGGATCTACAATTTCATAAGAAGCCCTCGTCCCTATAAGAACATCCGAGACAAGCCTGTAATATCCATCAGAATCGATCTTTATAATCTCTACAGGATAATAGATCTTCAATAACTCTTGATCAGAATACCCAAGAGCCTTCAAGACAATTGTAGCAGGCAGTCTTTTCCTTTTGTCTATCCTGACATAGAGGATATCCTTTGTGTCGAATTCAAAATCAAGCCATGAACCCCTTGAAGGTATAACCCTTGCTGTAAAGAGAGGCCTTCCACTCGTGTGGGTCTTTGTTTTGTCATGGCTGAAGAACACACCAGGAGAACGGTGAAGCTGACTGACGACAACCCTTTCGGTACCATTTATAATAAAACTTCCATGCTCGGTCATTAATGGTATCTCTCCAATAAAGACCTCTTGTTCCTTTGAGCTCTTCAGAACCTTCTTGCCAGATGGATCCATTTCCCAGAAGTTAAGCCTTACCTTGACCTTTATAGGTGCAGAGTAGTCTATCCCTTTCTGGAGGCATTCCCTTTCTGAAAACTTTGGCTCACCAATAGAATAATTTATAAACTCAAGGGATACCATCTCATTGTAATCTGTTATTGGAAAGACATCCTTAAAAGCAGCCTGAAGCCCTTTATTCTGCCTTTTATCAGGTGGAACATCCTTCTGCAGAAATTCCTCGAAAGACCTCTTTTGATACTCTATAAGATAAGGTACATCAAGGACTGTCTTTACCTTCCCAAAGTTAAGTCTCTCTCTTAAAACCTTTGCCATAACTCTCCTCTCCGAGGTTTAAGACCTCATATATTTTGTTTGCTCAAATCCTTACAAATGTCCTTTCAGCGCATAAGGCTGAAGCAAGAAACCCCCTTCCGGGTCTCATCTTCAGCCCCTTTGCGTGTTTGAAAATAACCTCTGCAAATATGATATAGTTTATTTTATCTCTACCTTCGCTCCCTCTGCCTCGAGCTTTGCCTTTATGGCATCTGCCTCTTCCTTTGAGATACCTGTTTTCACAGGCTTTGGTGCTCCCTCAACAAGGTCCTTCGCTTCCTTGAGACCCAGTCCTGTAAGTTCCCTGACAACCTTAATGACATTAATCTTCTTATCACCAGCACTCGCAAGGATAACATCAAAGCTTGTCTTTTCCTCTGCTGGTGCAGCAGCTCCAGGTGCAGCAGCTCCAGGTGCTACTGCTGCTACAGCAACAGGTGCTGTTGCCTTTACCCCATATCTTTCTTCAAACTCCTTTATAAACTGAGAGAGTTCTAATACTGTCATATTGTCAATAAACTGAAAGACTTCTTCCTTTGTAACTGCCATCTCTTGTATCCTCCTTTAATTTTATTTTTGTTCCTTTTTTCTCTTTAATGCCTCAAGGGCATAAGCAAGGTTTGCCACTGTTGCATTAAGCACAGAGGCGAGCTGTGTCAGTGGTTGAGCAAAGCCACCCACAAGCATTCCGAGTAAGATTTCCCTTGGTGGAAGCTTTGAGAGTGCCTTTAACTCTTCAGGTGAAAAAAGTCTTCCCTCAACAACAGAATTCTTGACCTTCAGTTTTTCGTTCTTTTCTGTAAACTCGAGAACCTTTTTCACCGCAAGCAGAGGGTCATCATATCCGATGGCAATACCAATCGGTCCTGTGTATTCCTCGGGCTTTAATATAGAAAGGGGTGTGTCTTTTGCCGCAATCCTTGCCAGATTATTTTTAATAACCCTGTATTCCACAGAGGCGCTTCTCAGAAGGTTCCTTAGATCAGACATCTCAGCTACTGTCATACCCGTATAATCTGTAAAGACAACACTCTTTGCCCTCTGGAATTTGTATTTCAATTCATTAATCACCTCTGCCTTCTTTTTCTTCTCCATCCTCCCTCCTTTCCCAGAGACTAACTGTATCAGGTCAAAACCTGTCTCGGCGGGCAGGTTTTTAAACCATTTAAGATAAACACCCGCTGTCTCTGACAAGATTTTTATCAGGCAATGCCCGACTTGATAACTTTATGCCTTCTTCAAAACACTGTCAATATCTATCTTTATACCAGGGCCCATTGTTGATGAAATGGTAATCTTTTTAAGATATTTACCTTTACTTGATGCTGGTTTAGCCTTTAAGATAGAGGATATTATTGACCTTGCATTCTCTATAAGTTTAACATCATCAAAAGATACCTTTCCTACAGGGACATGAACTATTCCTCCTTTATCAGTCGCAAATTCGACCTTACCAGCCTTCAACTCCTTCACAGCCTTTGCCACATCAAATGTCACAGTTCCTAATTTTGGATTTGGCATCAGCCCTCTCGGACCGAGTATCTTACCGAGCTTTCCCACAAGGCCCATTACATCTGGAGTTGCCACTGCCTTGTCAAAATCAAGCCATCCTTTCTGAATCTTTTCAACCAGGTCTTCTGCTCCCACATAGTCTGCGCCAGCCTCCCTTGCCTCTTTTTCCTTTTCACCCTTGGCAAAGACAAGCACCCGCACAGATTTGCCTGTCCCATGTGGAAGGAGGATTGTACCCCTTACTACCTGGTCACTCTTCTTTGGATCAACGCCAAGATTCACGGCCATCTCTACTGTCTCATCAAATCTGGTATATTTACATTCCTTAAGGAGTTTTATTGCCTCCTCAATGGAATATTCCTTTGCTCTATCAATTCTTTGCTTTGCTGCCTCAATCTTTTTTCCCATTGCAAATACTCCTTTAAAATTTTTATGGAATTATATCCACACCCATACTTCTGGCAGTGCCCTTTACCATCTCCATTGCTGCCTCAAGTGACTGGGTGTTTAGGTCAGGCAACTTTGTCTTGGCAATTTCCCTGACCTGAGCCATTGTTATCTTACCAACCTTATCCTTATTAGGAACACCTGAACCCTTTATTATACCCGCTGCCTTTTTTATAAGCTCAGAGGCAGGTGGTGTCTTGGTAATAAATGTAAAGGACCTGTCACTATAAATCGTAATAACAACAGGGATGATTGTATCGCCCATTGTTTGGGTCTTTGCATTGAACTGCTTACAAAATTCCATTATATTAATCCCATGGGGACCAAGGGCAGGCCCAACAGGAGGGGCAGGATTTGCCTTACCTGCTGGAATCTGAAGCTTTACCTGTGCTACGACCTCTTTCTTAGCCATCTATCCTCCTTTTATTCCTTTTCAACCTGGGAGAAATTAAGCTCCACAGGTGTTTCTCTTCCGAATATCTTAACGGTAACCTTTAATCTTCCATGATCCATATCCACCTCATCAACCTTACCAACAAAACCTGAAAACGGACCATCGACTATCTTTACCTCATCACCTGTTACATACTGGGTTCTTACCCTTGCAGGACCTTTCTGAAGCTGGTGTACTATTACAGACACCTCTTCTTCAGAAAGGGGGACAGGCTTTGTTCCACCAACAAAGCCTGTAACGCGTGGTGTGCTTCTCACCAGATGCCAGGTCTCGTCATCAAGTTCCATCTCAACAAGGATATAACCAGGATAGAATTTCTTGTCACTCTCCTTCTTCTTGGAACCTCGCCTTTCTATAACCCGCTCAGTAGGGATAAGTATATTTGTTATCTTATCCTTCAGACCCTTTTCCTCTGCCTTTTTTTCTATGGACTGTTTAACCTTATCCTCATACCCTGAATAGGTATGAACTACATACCAGTTTTTTGCCATGTTATCTCAGTAACCTCTCAACTATCTTTGCTAATCCCACATCAACTATTCCAAGGAATATAGCAACTATTATAACAGCTATAATAACAACCCATGTTGAACCTATAAGCTCTTCCTTTGATGGAAAGACTACCTTTTTAAGTTCAAAGCTTACCTCTCTGAAAAATTCTTTTATCTTTTGTATCATCCCCTCTCCTCAACTATTACTTAGGTCAT
>DAISHO010000012.1:0-16244 GCA_036822495.1 Thermodesulfovibrionales bacterium | reverse complement strand
AGACAGTCTCTTCAGCCTATGGCGATGTTATTGTTTATCCTTCAGGGCAGCAATACCTGGAAGTTCCTTGCCTTCAAGAAGCTGAAGGGCTGCACCACCACCTGTTGATATAAATGAGATGCTATCAGAGACCCCTGCCCTGTGAACTGCAAGGTCTGTATCACCACCGCCCACTATTGTGAGGGCATAGGCATCAGCTACAGCCCTTGCGACTGCAAAGGTTCCCCTTGAAAAGGCATCTATCTCAAAGACTCCCATCGGACCATTCCAGATAATGGTCTTGGCATCCTGAATGACCTCTGAAAAAAGTCTTGTTGAGGCGGGCCCTATATCAAGGGCCTTCCATCCCCTGGGTATCTCCTGAACAGGAACAATCTTCGTTTCTGCGCCCTTTTCAACACTCTGGGCTATAACACAGTCAACAGGCAGATAAAACTTAACCTTACTTTCCTTCAATTTATTCATGATTCTGAGCGCAAGGTCAACCATATCCTCTTCTACTAATGAGTCTCCAACCTCATACCCCATTGCCTTTATAAAGGTGAAGGCCATTCCACCACCAACTATAACCTTGTCAACCTTCTGCGCAAGATTCTCAAGTACACCAATCTTGCCAGATACCTTTGCACCACCAAGAATAGCCACAAAGGGTCTCACAGGTGACTCAACAGCACCTTTGAGATACTGAATCTCTTTTCTCATAAGGAAACCCGCTGCACCAGGGATATATTTAGGCACCCCCACTATTGAGGCATGGGCCCTGTGGGCTGCTCCAAAGGCATCATTCACATAATAATCTGCAAGGCTGGCAAGGGCTCTGGCAAAATTATCGTCATTTTTCTCCTCTTCTGGATGGAATCGAAGATTTTCAAGGAGTATAACATCGCCCTTACCCATGGATTTTACCGCCCTTTCAACATCACCACCAATACAGTCATCAAGAAATATTACCTCTTTATTGAGAAGCCTGCTCAATCTCTTTGCAACAGGCCTTAAACTATACTTTGGATCAACCTTTCCTTTTGGTCTTCCAAGATGAGAGGCAAGAATAATCTTAGCTCCTTCATCAATTCCATAATTAATCGTTGGAAGGGTTGACCGAATCCTTCTGTCATCCGTAATATTCTGATTGTCATCAAGGGGGACATTGAAGTCAGCCCTGATAAATACCCTCCTGTCTTTTATATTCAGGTCTTCAATAGAAAGTTTATTAAGGACATTTGATGGTGTAATATCATTTCTTGCCATTTATCCACCCCTTATTTTAAGAGATATAATATGAGGTCTTTAAGCCTGTTACTGTAACCCCACTCATTATCATACCAGGCAAAGACCTTGACAAGTCTCTTCTCTATTACTGATGTCAGGGTAGCATCAACTATAGCTGAATGGGGATTTCCATTAAGATCAGTTGAGACAAGAGGCTCTTCTGAATATTCCATTATCCCTTTCAGTGCTCCATCAGCAGACTTCTTCAAAGCTCCATTTACCTCCTCAACAGTCACATCTTTGCTAACCTCAGCGACAAGGTCAACAAGTGAGACATTGGCAGTTGGTACCCTTATTGCTACTCCGTCAAGCCTGCCCTTAAGTTCTGGAAGAACGAGACCAACAGCCTTTGCAGCACCTGTGGTTGTTGGAATCATGTTAATTGCTGCAGCACGGGCTCTCCTCAGGTCCTTATGAGGTAGATCGAGAATCCTCTGGTCATTTGTATATGAATGTATGGTTGTCATGAATCCTTTAACAATTCCGAACTCTTTATGAATAACCTTTGCAACAGGAGCAAGGCAATTGGTTGTACATGAGGCATTGGAGATTATCCTGTGAGCCTTTTTATCAAGCATTTCTTCATTAACGCCCATACATACTGTTACATCAGGGTCTTTGGCTGGAGCAGAGATTATGACATATTTTACACTTCCTCTCAGATGCTTTGATGCACCTGCCCTGTCAGTGAATCTTCCCGTTGATTCGAGGACAATATCTACACCAAGGTCTTGCCAAGGTATCTTCTCGGGATCTGTCTGGGCAAAGACCTTAATTGTCTTACCGTTTACAGTAATACTGTCCTGAGAATAGCTAATGTCTGCCTTAAAGATTCCGTGGACTGAATCGTATTTGAGGAGATGGGCAAGGGTCTTTGAATCCGTGAGGTCATTAATAGCAACAATCTCATATTCTTTAATACCACTGCTTGCCCTGAAAAAATTTCTTCCTATCCTGCCAAACCCATTAATCCCTATCTTAATCATATCAACACCTCCAGAGAATTTATAGTTTATAAGATCTTTTATCAGGGACGATGTCCCTTCAAAACAGATGTCAGAGAGCAAAATCTAAGGAAATTTTTTCAGACTTTTACATCCGATTTCCGACATCTGACTTCCTTTGGTGGTTTCGCCACCAAAGGAATAATCAAAAAGATTCAAAACCAATCCTGTTTTTAATTTTGGATAAAAGTATGTGGACTTTGGTGGCATCCTCAGGGATGAAAGGGCAACAACCTCTACCTCCTCAGCCTTCGTTGGATTGAGGAAAAAGCCTGCCCTGTATTCACCGCTATCCACCAGCTGGATAACCTTTTGAGGGTTCATTTCGTAAATTACCTCCCTCACGCCAAGTAGTCTATCAAATATTAGATTATGTAAGATGGAAACATCAAGATACCTTAGCGCTGGATGGAGTTCCGAGAGGTCCTTACCGAGATACCTCAGTGAAAATGCCTTTCCATCGATATAGAGTCCCAGGGTGTGTTCTTTACCATGGATTTTTTTTACTATATCAATCGCACTCTTGATACGAAGCAACGAAACCTCAAAGTATTCCTTTAATCTCTTCTCCCAGTCAGAAGGCATCTCCTTTGCTATCCTGTGAGTAGGCAGGATTGTAAGTCCCTCATCAGCCATGTTTGCAAGAAACATCATTACATAATCTGATGGATCAGTACCATCCTGATGAGGATACTTTAGAGAAAATTCTTTTTTATATTCAAGGGCTGTCTCGTACCTGTGATGACCATCGGCAATAAAGATAGCCTTATCAGAAAGTTCTTTTTTTATGCTTTTAATCTCTTTTCTGTCAGAGACTATCCAGAGGGTGTGGGTTATGCCGTCTTCATCAGTAAAGTGGATAAAGGGCGGAGCCTTCTTGAGTTCATGAAATATCCTGTTAATCCTTTTTTCAGGACTTTTATAAAGAGCAAATATGGGACTGATATTTCCCCTGCAAACCCTTGTAAGCATAAGCCTATCTGTCTTTGGCTTTGAATGAGTTGCTTCATGGGGATGGATGTTCCCTTTTCCAAACTCCTCAATCATTACAAGCCCTATGAAACCTCTAAGGGTCTTTGCCTTTCCATCATGGATATAATCAAGCTGATAAAGATAAAAGGCTGGTTTATCTACGGGCTTCAGTATCCCTGAAGAAATCCAGGACTCGAGGAAGTCCTTTGCCCGCGTATATTTATTAAAGGAATCATTGTCATGAGGAAACTCTTTGCCAAAATCCACATGGAGTATATTATAAGGATTTCTATTATAAAGGCGTTCTCTCTCCTTCTCAGAAACCACATCGTAAGGAGGCGCAACCACATCAGCCATATTTACCATGGCTGGATCAAAAAGCACTGCAGTAAAAGGTCTAATCTCAGCCATAATACTCCTCAAGGAATTTGATGGAAAGTTAAAAACTTTATTCACTCCAACCTTACTTGAAAGGTTGGGGTCAATACATAAGAAACAAGGGCCAAGAATATCAGGTCATCATATGTTTTTTCGGGCCTTTCGGCAAGTTCAGTGTATGATAGCACATATACAACCCTCTACTCAACTGACTTTGATTTTCTAATAGCCATCCCTCTATTGTTACTTACGCCCCCACAACTTCCTTTGGTTGCCTTAAATGATTATAAACTTTTATAAACGGATAAAAATTTTTATTCTAAAAACGCCCTAAATAGCCTTGACTTTAGGCAACAAGATGAGTATTATAGCTTAATTTGAATCCTTACCAAGGAGGTATCTGTGGAAGCGCCTTTATTCTTAGAAATTCATGGAGTGCCTGCCTATGTAACCTATTCATGGTTAGCCATGGTTATATTAATACTCGTTGCACTTATTATAAGAAGCTCTCTCAGACTCGTTCCAAAAGGAATCCAGAATTTCATTGAGATTCTGGTTGAGGAGCTCAAAAAACTTGCAGAGGAAAATATTGGTCATCACTGGGCACCAAGGTTCTTTCCCCTCATCGGAACTCTCGGACTTTATATACTGATTTGTAATTTTATGGGCCTTATACCAGGATTTGAATCTCCGACAAGTAATATTAACACAACAGCCTCCATGGCCCTTCCTGTATTCCTTGCCACCCATTATTATGGTATAAAGGTTCACGGCATCAAATATATAAATCACTTCCTTGGACCTATGAAAAGCATATATGCATTACCCTTGATGATTATGATGTTTGTCATTGAGATAATCGGACATCTTGCAAGGCCTGTTACCCTCTCTGTCAGGCTTTTTGGCAATATGATTGCTAAACATATGATACTTATTATTCTTGCGCTTTTAACCCCATGGATTGTACCTGTAGCAATCCTCGGTCTCGGTGTACTTGTGAGCGTAATACAGGCCTTTGTATTTGTACTCTTAACAACCCTTTATCTTGCTGGTGCTGTCGAAGAAGCCCATTAAAAGGGCAATTTTTTTAAACATAAGTCTATAAAATGGATAACGAATATGATAAAAATATTTACTTGCATTAAGATTCCCTGTGCTGCCAGTTGGTGGCAAAAGTAACAGTTGGGGAATCTTCAATATCTATTAAAGAAAGGAGGTAGGACAATGAAAAGGATCGCAGCTCTAACAATCCTTGTAATGGCTTTCCTTTATGTAATGGCTCCAATCGCCTTTGCTGAGGAAGGAGCGACACCAAATGAGGCGAAGCTTAAATACTATGCCATGGCTGCCCTTGGCTGTGCCATTGGAATAGGATTAGCTGCTCTTGGCACAGGTATAGGTCAGGGCATAGGCCTTAGCAGGGCCTGTGAGGGTGTGGCAAGAAATCCTGGTGTATCTGGTAAGATCATGACCACATTAATAATCGGTCTTGCCATGATTGAATCTCTTGCCATATATGCCCTCGTAGTGGTACTGATAATCCTTTTTGCAAATCCTTTCAAGATATAATCCTTTTGAGGGAACGGCTGATAGCCGTTCCCTCAGTCTTTATGGTATACTAAATTATGTCAGATGACCTTATTTATAAAACCTCAATCGAGACTATAAGAAAAAACATTGAGAATGGCCAGACCTTTGACCTTGCCTGTGAGTCCTTATCTATTAATGACGAAAACCTCAAGAAGGCAATCATAGATGATGCCCTAAAGATAGAGATTGCAGAGATGCATTATGGAAAGAATATACCCCTGATTGAAATATCCAGAAAACTTGATGTCTCCATGGAACGACTTCTGAAGGCTAACAATGAGATGCTTGATGATGTAATGAATAATCTTCACTACATGCATAAGGATTTTCCAATAGATCCTGATGCAACCGCCCATTAAGGATGAAAAAGATAACACTATTTGCCTTAAGCACATGTGCAGTTTGTAAAAAGGTAAAGACCTTTCTTGATGAGCACAATATTCCCTGTGAAATTATAGAGGTTGACACACTCGATAGCGGTGAGCAATGGCTTATGACAAAGGAGCTACAGAAGTATAATCCACAGGCAACTTATCCAACCCTTGTTATTTGTGATGTAATAAAGGGATACGATCCAGATTTGCTCAAAAAGAAATTACTTGATACAAGTTCTTGAACTGTTACTTCGTCACCAAATGCTATGACCCCGGAAGAACTCTACGAGATATTAAATAAATATGCCCATCAGCAGGGCATGGAGCTCAATAAAGATAAAGAGTTTACTCTGGATATAATAAGAGGGCTTCTTAAAAATGAAGAAAGATACGGCTACAGGTCATGCCCCTGCAGACTGGCAACAGGTATAAAGGAAAGGGATGAAGACATCATATGTCCCTGTAAATACAGGGATGATGATATTAAAGAATATGGAAGCTGTTATTGCTACCTCTATGTATCAAAGGAATGGAATGAAGGTAAAATCCCTCATGTTGTTGTACCTGAAAGAAGGCCTTTAAGGAGGTGAGGAATATGGTTGATGAGGATATTAATATATTCAGCATGCAAAAACTGAAGGATATTAAAAGAAGACCTGATATCCTCTCAAACATAAGACTGGATGCCTCCCTGCCCCTCATTATGAAGCCGAGATTCCAGATGTCAAAAGAGGAGTTTGAGGAACTCGAAAAAAACATAGGTTACATCTTTTATATTGAGACAGCAGGCCAGAAGCCTACACTTATGCTAATGAAGGTCAACAGAAGTGACATTGCAGACACTATAGGGATAATAGAGGAAATACCAGAAGATATGCTACAGAGGGCCATTGATAATCCTGTTCATCCCCCGGTGCATGGTATGTATGGTATAACGGAGGAGATCAAGGAGTGGCTCAGAAAGGAGCTCAAACTGTAGATGATTGAGAGATGCCATCGGATATGCGGGGGACTTGATGGCTGTTTTATAAACAATAAAAAACAGATTGAATGCCTTTCTGACATCCTTATAAACAAGGCCTTTGGCACAGCAGAGATACTCGAACAAGTACTGAAAGAAAGCAATGATACCAAGCTGACCGCTTCTATTCGCGAAGCCCTTAGAGGTCCCTACGAGATAATCAACTGGATAAAGTACATCCAGGTCGCCCATGACATAAAATTCTCACCAATCCTTAAAGGTAGTGATTTCAAGGAAAAAAGAAAGGAGATTCGTTATCCCCTACCTGAGGTCTTTCAACAGTATATAAATCTCTATATCGATTCTGATAGGCTTATGCTTAATGGTCAGATAACTAATATCAGTCAGCAGGGTTTGCAATTTATAACATCAGCTTATATAGAACCTGGTACAATTTGCAATTTAAAAATTACCTCATCAAAAATGGTAAACAGGAATCTCTTTCTTAAGGTAAAAATTGCTTACTGCATTAAAAAAGACAAAAATTATATATCAGGAGCCTCAATAATAGAATTGCCCGATGGTTCTTCCTTTAATTTCTTCAAATATGTCATAGACCTCCTTCACTACCTCTAAGCTGATTTTACCTTCAGGGTCTCCTCAATCATCAGTATATATTTTGCAAGGTCAAAACCAAACTTCATAAGCTCAATATCATCATTACGCATCCTGCTGATTCGGCTCTCTGGTACATCAAAATACTCAAAAAAACCACCTTCAAATAAAAATCTCTTAAACCTATCCACATCATAACAGGCCATATAATAAAGAGATTGTTTCTTTTGTTCGAGTATATGACCAGGCGGATTCTTTCTTAGTTGAATTAGCCGCCATTGCATATTTAGCTCATCATATATCTCAACACCCTGGTCCTTCCTCCACTCCTCTATGCTCCATTCCTGCTCCTCCTGAAAACCCTTACAGTGGTCTTCTCTTAGAAAAAAATAAAAATCCTCTGCAACAATCCTCTCACCCTGAAGGCTCTTTATAACACCCTGGCCAACAGGATAATATCTGCAATTCACAGGTCTTGCATCATAGATAGAACATCCTTCTTGTGTTACAAAGGGACATCTCCTCTCCCTGTCATCGTGCATCTTTAGAAAGACAAATGGATGGGAGGTCTTGTCATCAACAGTTGTATAGGTATAAAGAGTGAGAAACTCTGTTGAAGAAATACCCAGTCTGTTTTTTAGAACAATAATATCATAAGGTGTAAGCATTATATCAATGTTGCTACAACACCTCGTAAAGCATGAAATCCCCTTATGACATCTGAAGCGGAATTTCGTCTTCAGATTGTATCTGACAGGGTCAACAGCCTTCATATTTAGTTTCACTTGAACCTCCAGCAATCTATAATATATTCAAAACAAAAAAGGGCTGACCAACTGTTACTTCGCCACCAAACGGTCAGCCCCGTTTCTATTGGTTCAAACTACTTAATCAACGGTACAATCAGCAGAGCCACGATATTCACAACCTTAATCATAGGGTTAATAGCTGGGCCTGCTGTGTCCTTGTATGGGTCACCTACGGTGTCACCTGTAACAGCAGCCTTGTGGGCATCTGACTTCTTACCGCCATAGGCACCATCCTCGATATATTTCTTTGCACTGTCCCAGGCTCCTCCACCACTTGTCATGGCAATTGCCTGGAATAGTCCTGTTATGATACTGCCGATAAGGACTCCGCCAAGGGCTTCTTTTCCGATAATGAATCCAACCAGGATCGGGACGACAACTGGCAGGAGGGCAGGTATCATCATTTCTTTAATAGCAGACTTTGTAACTATATCAACACACTTTCCATATTCAGGTTTTGCAGTTCCTTCCATAATGCCCTTTATCTCCCTGAACTGCCTCCTTACTTCCTCAACAACACCACCTGCTGCCTTTCCAACAGACTCCATGAGGAGTGAACCAAAGTAGTATGGAAGAAGGCCACCAATAAAGAGACCCACAAGTACCTTTGGATTGGAAAGCTCAAAGACAAGACTCTCGCCAAAGGCCCTTGAATATTCAGCAAAGAGGACAAGGGCTGCAAGGCCTGCAGAGCCAATTGCATAACCCTTTGTAACTGCCTTTGTTGTATTTCCAACTGCATCAAGGGGGTCTGTTACTGCCCTGACCTCCTTTGGAAGCTCAGCCATCTCAGCAATGCCACCCGCATTATCAGTTATAGGGCCATAGGAGTCGATTGAGACAACTATGCCTGTCATTGAGAGCATTGATACAGCTGAAAGGGCAATGGCAAAGAGACCAGAGCCTGCATTTCCACTAAAGCCTCCACCAAGGGCATAGGCCCATAGGATTGCACCAGAGATAGCAAGCACAGGAAGACCTGTGGACTTCATGCTAACAGCAAGACCCGCAATGATATTCGTTGCATGGCCTGTCTGGCTTGCTGCAGCTATATGCTTAACAGGACCGAAGCTCTTTGATGTAAAGTACTCTGTTATCATAACAATGAGGGCTGTAAGGACAAGCCCGATAAGGGCTGTTGTGAATATCTTAAGGGGTGTAAATACAGTGGCATCCACATTAGGAAGGCTGAGGAACCACTGGGCAGCAAAGTAAAAACCTATGGCAGCCAATATTCCAGCTGCTGCAAGACCCTTATAAAGGGCACCCATAATGTACTGGCTTTTGCCAAGCTTTACAAAGAATGTTCCGAGTATTGAAGCTACTATAGATATAGCACCGATAAGAAGGGGGAAAACGACCCAGGCACTATCAGCACCAAAAATAGTCTTTGCAAGGAGCATACCTGCAACCACTGTAACAGTATAAGTCTCATAAAGGTCAGCTGCCATACCCGCACAGTCACCAACATTGTCACCCACATTGTCAGCAATAACAGCAGGGTTTCTTGGGTCATCCTCAGGTATTCCAGCCTCGACCTTTCCAACAAGGTCAGCACCAACATCTGCTGCCTTTGTGTAGATTCCACCAGCAATACGGGCAAAGACACTCATAAGAGAACATCCAAAGCCAAGGCCAACAAGGGCATGAAAGGCCTTGTCTACATCAGGTTCAACAGAGCTTACAATCAGATAATATCCTGCTATTCCGATAATCCCGAGTCCAACCACCATCATACCTGTAACAGAACCACCCCTGAAGGCAAGCTTTAAAGCAGTATTGAGACCTCCCTTAGCTGCCTCTGCTGTCCTGACATTTGCCCTTACAGTTACCATCATCCCAATATAACCAGCAAGGGCTGAACCTGTAGCACCAATCAGAAATCCAATAGCAGTCCATGTACCGAGTCCAGCAATAAGGATCAGGATAAAGATTACAGCACCAGCAATCGCAACAGTTGTGTACTCACGCTTGAGAAAGGCCTGTGCTCCTTCCTTCACCGCATCAGATATGGCCCTCATCCTGTCTGTACCACTTGGCTGCTTGAGAACCCACTGAGCAGTCAGAAGGGCATAGGCCACACCCAGAACACCACTGAGAAGGGCAATGATAAGAATCGTACTCATCTGATACCTCCTTTTTAGGATTTAGTTTTTAATTATACTCCCTCGGAAATATATTCCTTAAGGTAATGAACCTCGGCCTCGAGCTTACCAACAAGACTGTTAACAACATCCCTTATAGAAATCATCCCAATTACCTTCCCATCCTCTACAACAGGAAGATGTCTTATCTTAAGCTTATTCATGATGGACATTGCTACATTGAGATCATCCTCTGGTTTTATGACAACAAGGTCAATTGTCATTATGTCTTTAACCTTAAAACCTTCAAAATTTCTTCCAGCCTTCACCCATGCCTTAAGGGCGTCCCTCTCGGTAAAGAGCCCGAGGGGTTTACCCTTTTCATCCACAATTATAAGGGCACCAATGTTTCGGTCAACCATCTTTTCAATAGCCCTCCCTACCGGTGTATCAGGATGAACACCAATCAATTCAGAACCCTTGTTTTTTAACAGTTCCCTTATGGTCATCTGCCCTTCTGTTATTTCGCCGCCAGCTCTGTAATAAGCTCTCTTGATACGATGCCATGATGTCTTGCAAAGACCATGGCAACTGTCCTGTAAACCATATGGGCCATCTTTGAAAAGGGTGCATAGGCAAAGAGGAAGAAGACAAATGTAAGATGAATAAAGTAAACAGGATAGGCAAGACTTGCTATATTAAGAAGCCTCAAGACCTCAGAAAGGATACCTGTTGCGGCAATTATATAAATAACTGTAATCAACAGCCAGTCAAAGTAGCTTCCAATACCAGCCTTTGGTGCATTAATTAATCTGAAAAGGACCACAAGGGTGATACCAGTGATAAGGGCAAGGGCGCTCACATTAGCAAGTATCTTTACAGGGTCATACAATGGATAGGGAGATTCACCAAAGTGGAATATACCAAATGGTTGAATCCCGAATATCTCATATCCGTAGAGATACACCACAGCCCAGGAGGTTGTAATAAAAAGACCTACAAAGGCATAGAATGTAAGGAGGTGGGCATAGGTCCTCGTCTTTGTGACATTGCACTTTGTAAACTGCCTATGGAAAAGGATCTCCTTAATAGTATTCACAATGGTCTGGGAAAGAGATTGATTTGATTCAAGTCCTGAGGACCTGAGGGTATTCCAGTATTTCTTTATCCCTATTATAAAGGAAATTACAGCAAACAGGGCAGCTCCTATAAATATCGGGTCAATCACTGTGTTGACAGGCATAAACTTAGCAAAAACGATGCTTCCATCCTCACCCCTTGGAATGGAATCGGGATTAAGGGGATTGCCATTAGCTCCAATGAGAAGTATTATCACAGGCACAAGGAGGAGAAAAATAAGATAAAGGGGACTTCCAACGAGTTTACCAAGAAATCTGGGCCAGGAATGTTCTGCTATGGCAAGCTTTCTAATTGCTCCGAGAACCTCCCCTGGCTTTGCACCTCTTGGGCAATAAGCTGTGCAGTCACTGCATTGGTGGCATAGCCAGATATCAGGATTGGAAAAGAGTTTGTCCTTTAATCCCCACTGGGCATAAAGCATCTCCTTCCTCGGAAATGGTCTATTCCCCTGTGTAACATTGCATACAGCTGTACAGGTAGAACACTGATAGCATTTCTTGAGGTCCTTTCCACCTGCCTTTATAACCTCTTTTACAAAATTCAAATCTGGTTTTATAATCTGAGCCACCTTTGCACCTCCTTAAAAGCCCTTATATGGATTTGGACCGAGCTCATTTATCTTTTCTACAAACTCATTTATTATCTCTGGAAGCTTATTATAATCTGCAATGGAAAGCTGAACCATCCTCACTCTCTCTGATTCGAGCTGAAGCCTTCCAAGGGTCTCCTGGACCTTCCCGAGCCTGTAATTGGCAAGCTCACTTCCTTTTACAAAGTGGCATTGATAATCCTCTCCAAACTTACAGCCAAAGAGGATTGCTCCATCAATACCCCTTGAAAGGGCATCAGCAATCCACACAAGATTCATAGACCCAAGACATCTTAGAGGTATAACCCTCAGGTTTGGTGGAAGTTTCAGTCTATTAATTCCAGCAGTATCAAGGGCAGGATAGGCATCATTCTCACATACAAAGGCAAGCATCATCAAACCATCCTCTGGCACATCAATTGATTTAATCATGCTTGATATCATGTCAACACTGTAATCCTTAAAGGAGACAATCCTTTCGGGACAGGCACCAAGGCATGTTGCACACCGCCTGCACCTGTTGGGCTTGTAATAGGGAATACCTTTTTCATCCTCATCAATAGCACCAAAGGGACACTCCTCTGTGCACCTCTTACAGGCAGTGCATCTCAGTAACAATGGGTCAGGATATGTCATATCCCATGCCCTGGGATGGACTGCTATTCCTTTTGCCACATGCTCAGCAGCCTGTATTGCCTTGAGGGCTGCACCTGCTGCATCGTCCTGTGCCTCTGCAATTGTCATGGGCTGTCTCACACAGCCAGCTGCATAGATACCTGTCCTCCTTGTCTCATACTGGAAGCATATAAAATTAGAATCAGCAAAGCCGTAACTACCCTTTTCTATAAAAGGTGGTATCTCAGGGCCCTGCCTGTAATTAAGGTTCAGGATAAATTCAGGCTTTGGTGTTTGCTCTATATAGGCCTTCTTTGCCTCATCACCCTGTACAGAGGCAAGCCTCAAGCCTTCAAGATACTCCTGGGACTCCCTTGTGGCAGGAACCATTCCAATAGCAAGGACGACAAGGTCTGCCTCTACCCTTATCTTATCACCCATAAAAAGTGTCTGGTCTGCCTCTACATAGAGCTTGCCATTTTCTTCATAGACGCCTGCTACTTCACCTTTTGTAAGCATTATTCCAGGGTCATTCTGAACCTCTTTATAGAAAAACTCATACTGACCCGGTGTCCTGATATCCTTATAAACTATTACTGCCACACTGTCCTCGCTTAGCTCTCGCACATACTTTGCCTGTTTTAAAGAGGTACCACAGCAATAGGCTGAACAATAAGGAAGATGGTCTGGATCCCTACTGCCAGCACACTGTACAAAAACGACCCTCTTTACCTCTTTTCCGTCAGAAGGCCTTATAAGTCTCCCCTTTTTTGCCATCTCCTCAAATTCTATGTTTGTAACAACATCCCTGATCCTGCCATATCCAAGATGTTCGAGTTTTGTGGCATCATAGGGCTTCCATCCTGCAGCAAGGACAATAGCACCTATTCTTATTGTCTCCTCTTTTCCATTTGTCTGTATTGTTACATCCCACATCCCTGGCTGACCATCAGTCTTTATAACCCTTGAAGACTTAAAAACCTGTATGTTTGGATGGGATTCAACTTCTTTGATAAGGGCTCCTACTGTGGGCTCAGTAAGTTTATATGGATAGGTCCTCGAGACCTGCTTATAGAGCCTTCTGGCAAAGCCACCAAGCTCTGACTCTTTTTCTACAAGATAGACCTTATAACCAGCCTTTGCTGCCTCAAGGGCAGAGGTGAGACCTGTAACTCCACCTCCAATGACAAGTATGGTCTTTACAGTCTCCTGAACCCAGGGCTCTGGAAGGTCTGACTTCTGAACCTTCACAATCCCCATCTTCAGGTAATCCTCTGCAGCAGCCTGTGTGAGCTCGTCCTTTGGTTCAAGGGTCCAGGCAACAAGCTCCCTTATATTAACCCTTTCTACAATTGAACCGGGAAAATCAAAGACATCGTATTTGACCCTTGGCGAGCAGGCTGCAATAACTAAGGTATTTATGCCGTCATTCTTAATATCATTCCTTATAACCTCAACACCCTCTGGACTGCATAGTGCCTTATGCCTTTTTACCGGGATGTTCCTGACACCCTTTTCAAGTTTTTCAGTATTTAATGCATCAGCTATACCGCAACCCTCACATATATAAACACCTATCTTCTTTTCCATTATCTACCTCCTACTATGCGCTGTATTGCCCTTAATGCTGCACCTGTGGCATCCTGAACAGATTTTGCAACATCAAAGGGATTCTTAGCACATCCCGCAGAAAGAATCCCGCTTTCATCAGGTACAGCAAAACCGTGCTCATTAAATGTTACTGGCACAGGTGGCTTCATTGTCTTTGCCGAGGGTTCCATACCTGTTGCAAGGACAAGCATATCAACCTTCTGCCTGATCAGTTTGCCAGAAAGCATGTCCTCTGCCTCAACAATCACATCATCGTTTTCTGCCTGTGCAACCCTTGCCACCTTTCCTTTTATAAGGGTAGCATTTGGATTGTCCTTTACCTTCCAGAAGAACTGCTCATATCTGCCGGGTGTCCTTATATCAATGTAAAAGACATAGACCTTTGCATTGGGATTTTGCTCCCACAAATAAAGGGCCTGTTTCATAGATGCCATACAGCATATGTACGAACAAAAGGCAAGGTGATTCTCATCCCTGCTTCCTGCACACTGGACAAATCCTATGGTCTCAACAGGCTTTCCATCAGAAGGTCTGAGGATCTTTCCACCTGTTGGCCCATTCTGGGCAGCAAGCCTCTCCATCATCATGTTTGTAATAACATTCTTTACCTTTCCAAATCCAAGGTTGTCAATCTTTTTGGCATCATAGGGATTCCAGCCTGTTGTTACAACAATCGCTCCAGCCTTAATATTAATCGTCTGGGGTTTCATATCAAGCTCAATAGCATCATATTTACAGGCATCTTTACATTTTCCACAGGATGGACCTTTGCAATATTTATCATCTATAACATATCTAAGAGGAAAGGCCTGATCAAAAGGTAGATAAGCAGCCTTTGTCTTTGAAAGGCCAAAGTTAAATTCATCAGGTCTCTCAACAGGACAGGCCTCTGCACAGGCATTACAGCCTGTGCATTTTTCATTTACAAATCTTGGTTTGAGCTTGATTGTGATATCGTAATTTCCAGGACCACCAGACACCTTCTCTACCTCTGCCATTGTGTAAAAGGTAATATTAGGATTTGTCTTTATCCTTCTGTAATTTATCTCGAGGCCACAGAGAGGAGGGCAGAGTTTCGGGAAATACTTATTGAGCTGAGCAACTCTTCCACCAAGGTAAGGATTCCTCTCAACTATTACGACATTATAGCCTGCCTCAGCAGCATCAATACCTGCTGTAAGGCCACTGAATCCTCCACCTATTACAAGGATAGTCTTAACTTCTGCCATCTAAACCTCCTTTTTATACCAACTTTACTTATACCTACCACTGAAAGTCCCTCAAGCAAGTCTGAAAATGGAGGCTACCCATGGTAGCCTCCACCTTCTGACCTCCTTGAAAAGGTCTCTTTAATTACGGAAAGATCTGGACATAGGGCTCTTTCCTAAGGGTCCACTCGTCTTTTTCAGCATTGTATTTTGCGATGGTGAAGCACTTCCAGTTTTCATCATCAATAAAGTCCTTGTCTGCCCTGTAGTAATAGCCAGGATACCTGGACTCCTCCCTGAAGAGGATCGACCTTGCATGGGCCTCAGCTGTGATAACCCTGTGGTAGTTCTCCCAACACCTGAGGAGCTCGTGGAGGTTTGATGCAGCAAGCCTGTTTGCATCCTCTTTAAGGAGCTGGAGCCTCCTCAGACCTTCCTGAATCATTGTTGCACTTGTCTTGAACCAGGTATTAACACCACCAAAGTACTCATCAGCTATCTTCATGAGCCTCTTCTGGAACTGGTCTGGCTTAATGAAGTAAGGATTCACGCTGATATGGTTAGGTGATGTTGTATAGGTCTTGTATTTCTCATAGACCTCAAAGGGCAGATAGATCTCTGCAACGAGCTCGTCTATATTCTCCCTTGGTGTTGGCTTGAAGTCCATATGGTCGAGTATGTAGGCAATTGCTGCCTTACCAGCAATCCTTCCCTCTGCATGGGAGCCAGAAGAGAACTTATGACCTGAGGCACCGCAGGTATCACCAGCCATAAAGAGGCCATTTACAGTAGACATCCTGTTATAACCCCATGACCAATGAGCTGGTGCACCAGGGATGTCACCAGGGCCACTTACCCAGAATCCGGCACAACCTGCATGGGAACCGAGGAAGTAAGGCTCTGAAGGGATAATCTCTGATGGGACCTTGTCAGGTTCAATGTTGTTTGCAGCCCACATTCCTGCCTGACCAATGGTCATGTCGAGGAAGTCCTCCCATGCCTCTGCCTCAAGGTGCTTGACCTTC
>DAISHO010000011.1:0-16474 GCA_036822495.1 Thermodesulfovibrionales bacterium | reverse complement strand
TTATTAGGGTATAATGAGGTTATCAACTTATTTGAGAGGTTTATTAAGGTCATGATAGGTTATTTAACAAGTTACATTAAGGAGTCGCCTTTTGTGTCTTTTGCTAATGGCGTAAGTAATAGTTGGCCTCATGCCCTTTTGGACAGGTGTGAGGAATTTTAACCTTTATTCTGGAGGTCTTATGAAGGCTAAGGTTATTTATGTGAAGGGGCTTCAGTTTGTTGGTGAATCAGAGACCGGTCATGCCATTGTTATGGATGGAAACAGGGAATTTGGTGGAGAGGATACAGGGCCAAGACCCATGGAGCTTCTCCTGATCGGCCTTGGAGGATGCACTGGCATGGATGTTGTTTCTATCCTGAAGAAAAAGAAGCAGGAGCTTGAGGGACTTGAGATAGTTATTGAGGGGAAAAAGGCAGAGGAGCACCCAAAGAGATTTACAGACATTACAATTGAGTTCAGGGTGAAGGGGAAGAATCTTTCTGAAGAGGCAGTAAAAAGGGCTGTTGAGCTTTCTATGGAGAAGTACTGCTCAGTAAAGGCTACCCTTGAGGAAAAGACAAATGTATCGTTTAAGTATTCTATGGTTAGTGATTGAGAATTAAAAGAAAGGAGGACAAGGATGGTAAAGATTTACTATGACAAGGATGCGAACATATCAATTCTTAAAGGAAAGAAGATTGCGATTATGGGTTATGGAAGTCAGGGTCATGCCCATGCAAATAATCTCAGAGATAGTGGCATGGATGTGATTGTAGGTGTCAGAAAGGGTTCAAGCTGGGAAAAGGCAACAAAGGCAAACTTTCAGGTTATGACACCACCAGAGGCAGCAAAGGTGGCAGATATTATAATGATGCTTCTGCCCGATGAATATATGGCAGATATATATAAAACAGATATTGCACCTTATATGAAAAAGGGTGCCTATCTTGCCTTTGCCCATGGATTTAATATCCATTATGGTCAGATTGTGCCTTCAGAGGATACAAATGTCTTTATGGTGGCACCAAAAGGCCCTGGTCATCTTGTAAGGTCTGAATATACAAAGGGAAGCGGTGTCCCCTGCCTTATAGCTGTTCATCAGGACCCATCTGGAAACACAAAGGAGATCGCCCTTGCCTATGCCTCAGCCATTGGAGGTGGCAGGGCTGGTATTATTGAGACGACCTTCCGTGAGGAGACAGAAACAGACCTCTTTGGAGAGCAGGTTGTTCTCTGCGGAGGACTCACAGCCCTTATAACTGCGGCCTTCGAGACCCTTGTAGAGGCTGGTTATTCACCAGAGATGGCCTATTTTGAATGCCTTCATGAGGTAAAGCTCATAGCAGACCTGATTTATGAAGGTGGTATAAGCACCATGAGGTATTCCATCAGTAACACTGCTCAATATGGCGACCTTACAAGAGGTCCAAGGATAATAAACGAATCTGTTAAGGCTGAGATGAAGAAGATCCTTAAGGAGATACAATCAGGAGAGTTTGCAAGGGAATGGGTCCTTGAGTGCAGGGCAAACAAGCCTGTATTCAATGCCCTTACAAGAAAGGGTGAACAACATCCAATAGAGGAGGTTGGCTCAAGACTGAGGGCTATGATGCCCTGGCTCAAGAGGGACAGGCTTGTAGATAAGTCAAAGGCTTGATGAGTTTGCAAAAGCAAGAGTAAGGTGGAAAATGTAAAGTGAGGATTGCGCCTGAAGGTTATCCATTTGCAGGAGCCTTTTTTCTCCTCTCTCTCCTTTTCCTCTTAGCAGGAGCAAAGATACCTTTTGTGATTGGTATCCTTATCACTGGCTTTATGCTCTTTTTTTTTAGAGACCCTGAACGGAAGCCTCCCCATGAAGAAGGTGTCTTTGTCTCTCCTGCTGATGGTAAGGTGATTGTTATAAAAAAGGTCTTTGAAGAAAGACACCTCATGAAGGACTCCTGGCAGATAAGCATATTCATGTCACCCCTTGATGTCCATGTCAACAGGTCTCCTGTGAGTGGTATTGTTAAAAAGGTTATTCATAACAGAGGAAGGTTTTTTGCAGCCTACCGTGATGATGCCTCCTTAAAGAATGAAAATATAGAGATGGTTCTTGAGACATCCTATGGAGATATTCTTGTCAGACAGGTAGCTGGTTTTATTGCAAGGAGGGCAGTCTGCAGGGTTAAGCCAGGTGATAGCCTCATGATAGGTGAGAGATATGGCATGATAAAGTTTAGCTCAAGGCTTGATGTCTATCTGCCTTCTGAGACAGAGATTGCCGTATCCCTTAATGATAAGGTGAGGGCAGGAGAGACAATAATTGGAAGGATAGGGAATTGAAAAAGGGTATCTACATACTGCCGAATATGCTCACCCTTGTAGGGATGTTTTTTGGTTTTCTATCCATTGTTGCAACCATGAAGGGAAACTACATCCATGCTGCCTGGGCAATAGTTATTGCAAATATCTTTGATGGTCTCGATGGTTTTGTTGCTAGGGCAACAGGTTCATCATCAAGATTCGGCGTTGAACTCGATTCCCTCTCCGACCTTATAGCCTTTGGTGCAGCACCAGCAGTGATGCTTTACAGGTGGAGTCTTCAGGATTTCGGAAGGATTGGATGGGCCTTTTCATTCTTCTTTCTCGCCTGTGGAGCCTTGAGACTTGCAAGATTCAATATCCAGACATCACCTGGCCAGTCAAAGGCCTTCACAGGTATGCCAATTCCAGCAGCAGCCACCATAATGGCATCTGTAGTAATATTCCATTACCAGTTTCATGATTATCCACCTGAAAAAAATCTCTTTATCCTCTTCCTTACAGGTCTTACATCACTGCTGATGGTAAGCACTTTGAGGTTTCATGGCCTTAAAGAGATAAACCTCCGTAGCAGGAGGCCCCTCTGGTTTCTCCTTGGTTTTATCCTTGTTATGCTTGTCATAGTAATCCATCCACCTGTTGCCCTTTTTGTATTTGCAATGGCATACCTCATTATTGGTATAATTGAGAATATATTTTTATTCTTCAAAAAAAAGAAGGAAGGTTCATGAGGAGAATAAAGGTCTTTGATACAACCCTTAGAGATGGTGAGCAGTCACCGGGTGCCTCCATGAATGTGGAGGAAAAACTTCAGGTTGCTGGACAGCTCCAGAGACTTGGGGTGGACATAATTGAGGCTGGCTTTCCTATTGCCTCACCAGGGGACTTTGAGGCAGTAAGGCGAATTGCAGAAGAGATAAAGGGAGTGACCATTGCAGGCCTTGCAAGGGCAAAGGACGAAGATATTGACAGGGCAGCAGAGGCCCTGAAACCTGCAGAACAGAGGCGTATTCATACCTTCATTGCTACATCGGATATCCATCTTCAATATAAATTAAGGATGTCCCGCGAGGTTGTCCTCGATGCAGCAGTAAGGGCAGTAAAAAGGGCAAGGCAATATACAGATGATGTGGAATTCTCAGCAGAGGATGCAACCCGTTCAGACTGGGATTATCTCTGTAAGGTAATCGAGGCTGTAATAGAGGCAGGTGCACGGACAGTAAACATCCCTGATACAGTGGGATATGCCATACCTCAAGAATTTGGAGAATTGATTGAATATATAAAGAATAAGGTTCCCAATATTGACAGGGCAGTTATATCTGTTCACTGCCATAATGACCTTGGCCTTGCTGTTGCCAATTCCTTAACAGCAATCCTTAAGGGAGCGGGTCAGGTAGAATGTACAATAAATGGCATTGGTGAGAGGGCTGGGAATGCAGCAATGGAGGAAATAGTTATGGCCCTCAAGACCAGGCCAAGGTTTTTTGAGGCAGACACAGGCATAGTTACTCATGAGATCTATAAGACGAGCAGGCTTGTATCAAAGATAACTGGTATGGTTGTTCAGCCAAACAAGGCCATTGTTGGAGCAAATGCCTTTGCCCATGAGGCAGGCATTCATCAGGACGGATTCCTTAAGGAGCGCTCAACCTATGAGATTATGAGGCCAGAGGATGTGGGCATCCCTCAATCAAAACTTATTCTGGGCAAACACTCGGGCAGACATGCCTTTAAGGCAAGGCTTGAAGAGCTGGGTTACCGCCTTACAGAAGAGGAGCTAAACAGGGCCTTTGAGAGGTTCAAGAGGCTTGCTGACCAGAAGAAGTATATCTTTGATGAAGATATAGAGACCCTTGTCTCTGAAGAGGTATCAAAGGTGCCCGAGCTATACAGACTCATTGACCTTCATGTAACAAGCGGTATAAATGTGAAACCAACAGCAAGGATAAAGCTGGGTGTTGATGATAGGGTTATTGAAAAAACAGAAGAAGGAGATGGCCCTGTTGATGCTGTTTACAGGGCTATACAGGCAATTACTGAGACAAAGAGTTCCCTTCTTAAGTTTGAGGTTAAAAGCATAACAGGTGGTACAGATGCCCTTGGAGAGGTTACTGTAACCCTTGAAGAGGATGGCAGGACTGTAAGGGGCCATGGGGCTGATACAGACATAATTGTTGCCTCTGCAAAGGCCTATATAAATGCCCTCAACAAACTCGCAGCTCGAAGGCGATAAATCCATGGACTATAGAGAGACCCTGAATCTTCCAAAGACAGATTTTCCAATGAAGGCAAATCTTCCAGAACGGGAGAAGGAGATACTGAGGTTCTGGAAGGAAAGGCAGATTTATGAAAAGCTCTGTGAGAGGGATAGGTCAAAGACCTATATCCTTCATGACGGTCCTCCCTATGCAAATGGCCATATCCACATGGGCCATGCCCTTAATAAGGTCCTTAAGGACATAATTATAAAATATAAGGCCATGAGAGGATTTTACACTCCCTTTGTCCCTGGCTGGGATTGCCACGGGCTTCCAATAGAGCTTCAGGTTGACAAAAACCTTGGTGAGAAAAAGACATCAATCCCTATCCTTGAAAAAAGGAGGCTTTGTAAGGAATATGCCCTAAGCTTTGTTGATATCCAGAGGGAAGAATTCATAAGGCTCGGCGTATTCGGTGACTGGCAGAGACCTTATCTTACCATGACTCCTGAATATGAGACAGCTATTGTGAAGGAGTTCTTTGGATTCGTAAAAAAAGGAAGCGTTTACAAAGGAAGAAAGCCTGTTCACTGGTGTCCTTCCTGTGTTACTGCCCTTGCAGAGGCAGAGGTTGAGTATGCTCCTAAGGAATCACCTTCTATATATGTGAGATTCAGATTAATTAATGAAGATGTAGAGCGAGTTTTTCCAGAGCTCAGGGGATTATCCATTTATCTTATAATCTGGACGACAACACCCTGGACCCTTCCTGCAAACCTCGCCTTAGCAGTCCATCCAGATATAACATATATTGGTATTGAAAGGGGTAATGAAGTAATAATCTTTGCAGGATCCATCCCTGAGGAAAGGAGGGAGAAACTTCAACTCAAGGGTAGGTGTGTCCTGGAGATAAAGGGTTCTGATCTTGAGGGCCTTAGAACCCAGCACCCTTTTGTGGATAGATTGAGCCCTGTTATCCTCGCTGATTTTGTCAGCATAGAAGAAGGTACAGGCATTGTCCATATTGCACCAGGTCATGGAGAGGAGGACTACGAGGTTGGTCTCAAGTATGGTCTTCCAGTCTATGCACCTGTTGATGACAGGGGCAATTTCACTGAAGAAGCAGGTGACCTTAAAGGAGAGTTTGTCTTCAAGGCTAATGAAAGAATCATAAAGATACTCGAAGAAAAGAAGGCCCTTCTTTTTAAAGAAAAACACAGCCATTCCTATCCCCACTGCTGGAGATGTAAAAAGCCTGTTATATTCAGGGCTACAGAGCAGTGGTTTATATCAATGGAAAAGAATGACCTCCGTAAGAAATGCCTTGAGGAAATAGAAAAGGTAAAATGGATTCCTTCATGGGGCAGAGACAGGATATACAACATGGTCCTTCATAGGCCTGACTGGTGCATATCAAGACAGCGCTCCTGGGGCGTTCCAATAACACTTCTTACCTGTGAGAGGTGTGGTAGTTATCTTAATGACGATAGATTCTTCAATAAGGTAATTGAATTGTTTTCCCTTAAGGGCTCTGATGTATGGTTTACAGAGCCTCTGGAGACCTTCCTTCCAGAGGACGCAAGATGCCACAACTGCGGAGGCATCCGATTTAAAAAGGAGATGGATATCCTTGATGTATGGTTTGAATCAGGTGTGAGTCATGCAGCAGTCCTTGCAATTGATAAAAGACTCGCCTGGCCTGCTGATATGTATCTTGAAGGAAGTGATCAGCACAGGGGATGGTTCCAGAGCTCCCTTTTATCTTCCACAGGAACGCATGAAAGGGCTCCCTACAGGACAGTCCTTACTCATGGTTTTGTTGTAGATGGTCAGGGAAAGAAGATGTCTAAATCCCTGGGCAATGTGATTGCACCAGAGGATATAGTAAAAAAATCAGGTGCAGAGATTATAAGGCTCTGGGTCTCTGCAGAAGATTACCGTGAGGACATGAGGCTCTCACAGGAGATAATCACAAGACTTGTAGAGGCCTACAGAAAGATCCGTAACACTGCAAGATTTCTTCTTGGAAATCTTTATGACTTTGACATGAAGGACTACAGTGGCAACCTCCTCGAGATAGACAGATGGGCAATGAGCAGGCTTCAGAACCTTATTATAAAAGTAACAGAGGCCTATGAGAGGTTTGAGTTCCACGAGGTCTTTCACAATATATACAGATTTTGTGTTAATGATATGAGTGCCTTTTATCTTGACATCCTTAAAGACAGGCTCTATACATTTAAGGCTGATTCTCCTGAGCGAAGGGCCTGCCAATGGGTTCTTTACAATATCCTTTCTTCCATGACAAGGCTTATAGCACCTGTCCTCAGTTTCACAGCAGAAGAGATATGGATGCACATGTTAGGGAAAAAGGAAGAGAGTGTCTTTCTTTCTCCTTTTCCAGAACCAGACATTAGATTTATTGATAAAGACCTTGAGGAGAGATGGCAGAGGCTTATATCAGTAAGGGATGAGGTGAATAAGGCCCTTGAGATCAAGAGAAAGGATAGATTTATCGGTAATTCCTTAGAGGCAAAGGTGATAATCTATTCGCCTGAGGATTATCTTGAGCTCCTTACCTCATATGAGGATTTTCTTCCTTATTTGTTTATAGTCTCACAGGTTGAATTAAGAAGGGATAGCACTAAAAAAGGAGGATTTATAAGTGAGGATATAAAGGGCCTTTCAATAGATGTCTTGAGGGCAGAGGGGAATAAATGCGAGAGGTGCTGGAACTGGAGCCCCTCTGTTGGAAGATTCAGTGACCATCCCTTAATATGTGAGAGATGTTATAAGGTGTTAAATTGAAAAAAACAGCTCCTTTAATAATATTCATGGTCTTCATAGACCAGATGACGAAATACCTTATCAGGAAGAGTCTTTCTCCTCATGAAGTGGTCAAGATT
This sequence comes from Thermodesulfovibrionales bacterium, assembly GCA_036822495.1. Classification (GTDB taxonomy): domain Bacteria; phylum Nitrospirota; class Thermodesulfovibrionia; order Thermodesulfovibrionales; family CALJEL01; genus CALJEL01. Next base: position 9,081 of record DAISHO010000011.1, on the reverse strand, counting down.
TTCCCGGGCCTGAACATAGTGCATGTCTCAAATACAGGGGCAGCCTTTGGGATTCTCAGGGGTGCTGGAAATCTCTTTTTTATCGGGATTTCTATAATTGCTGTGGCTGTTATTGTATGTCTGTTAATTAAAGAAAGGAGACACTTTTTACCATATAGTCTTATTCTTGGTGGTGCTATCGGAAACCTTATTGACAGGATAACCATCGGTCATGTTACAGATTTCATAGACCTGTATGCTGGAAAGCTCCACTGGCCTGCCTTCAATGTAGCTGACAGTTGCCTGACTATCGGGATTATTATGCTATTTATAGAGATTTTGAGGACAGATGAGAAAAAGTCAGAAAAGATTTTGCCTTGATTTTTTGAAAGAGAATAAGTTAGAGTGAAGTATAAGCATGAATTGGAGAGAATATATTGTAAGTACTCCTGATGTTCTTCATGGGAAGCCACGGATAAAGGGAACAAGGATACCCGTAAGTCTTATCCTTGGGTATCTGGCAGATGGATACACAGTAGAGGAGATAATAAATGAATTTCCTGATTTAACTAAAGAGCAAATTGAAGCATGCCTTGACTATGCTCGCGAACTTGCTGAATTTGAGATAACTGTATAATGGGACTGAGATTTTTTGTTGATCATTGTGTGCCAAATTTTATTATTAAAACCCTTAAAGATTTAGGATATGAGGTGTTTCAACTTAAAGAATATCTTCAAACGGATTCACCTGACTGTTTAGTAATTGAAAAGGCGCAGGAACTTAACTCTATACTTCTTTCATTGAATGCTGATTTTACTAATATAATTAACTATCCTCCTTCGAATTATAAAGGCATTATTGCATTACAGATAAGGAATCATCCAGAAACTGTTCCTATGATTATAGAAAGGTTAAAAAACTTCCTACTTGTAAATTCTGACATGGCTTACTTCAATGGAAAGTTAATTATAGTAGAATCTCACAGAATAAGAATCAAAGAATGAGCAGGGCAAGGGCATTATTTATAAAAGGTAAGGAGAGTCTTAAGAGGAACTGGCTCAAGGCCTACCAGTATTTTTTACAGGCAAAGGCCCTTGATCCTGAATTTATGCCTGCCTATTATGAGATTGCAGATATCCTTCACAAAAAGGGCTTCACAGAAAGGGCAATTTCTGTTCTTGAAGAGGCCCTTGTTATAAAGCCCGATGACCAGATAAACTTTTTTGTAATGGCTAATCTTTATCTTTCATCTGGAAGGCCCGCTCCTGCGCTGAAATATTATAGAAAGATTTATGAGAAACTTGAGAATCCACCATCTGATCTATATTTTATGATGGGCCTCTGTCATAGTCTTCTCGGGCATTACAGAAAGGCACTGGGCCTTGTTAAAAAGGCAATCAATCTTGATCCCTATCTTCTGGAAGCCTATGACCTTTACGGAAGGCTCTGTCTTGAGACTGCAAGATATAATGATGCAGAATCAGCTTATAGATATATCCTTCAAAATGATAGTGATGATGCGAATGCTCATTATATGCTTGGAGTTGTTTTTGCAAGACAGAATAAATGGGATGAGGCCATCAAGGAATGGGAAAAGGTTATAGAGATAGCACCTGATATGGATGAAGCCATAAGGGAACTTGGCTGGGCATGGAACATCCTTGGAGATGTGGAGAGGTCAATCCATATGCTCAAGAAGGCCCTTGAGCTTAATCCTTATAATCTTCAGGCAAGGATTGACCTTAGTGCAGTCCTTATAGGTAAGAGATTCTTTAAAGAGGCAATGAGAGAACTCGAGATTGCCCTTGAGCTTGATCCTGAGAATGACCTTATTGAAGAGCTTCTTAACGAGATAAAGGGGGGTATAAAACACTAATGCATCCAGATCTTTTCTCAATAGGACCAATAACGATTCATACCTATGGTGTAATGGTTGCCATAGGTTTTTTGCTTGGAGTTGGCCTTGCCCTCAGGCAGGCAAGGAAAGAGGGCATTCCTCCTGAGAGGATATCTGACCTGTCCTTCTATTTATTACTTGCTGCCATAATAGGTTCAAGGATCTTCTATATCCTTCTTAACCCTGGACCTTATATAAAGAATCCAGTGGCAATACTTAAGATATGGGAAGGTGGTCTTGTCTTTTATGGTGGGCTCATCTTCGCTGTTATTACGGGAGTTATTTACATAAAAAGACACAACCTTTCCCTCTGGCAGATAGCTGATATCTTTGCACCCTCCATTGCTGTAGGTCACGCAATTGGAAGACTTGGATGCTTTTTTGCTGGATGCTGCCATGGAAGACCAGCAGACCTTCCCTGGGCTGTTACATTTACAGATCCCCATTCCCTTGCACCCCTTGGTATTGCCCTTCATCCTACCCAGCTTTATGAGGCAGGAGGTGAGTTTATAAACTTTTTTATACTCTTGCTCTTAAGAAAGAGGCAGGCCTTCAGGGGTGAGGTCTTCTGGAGCTATGTAATTCTTTATTCAATCCTCAGGTTCTTTGTGGAATTCTTCAGGGGTGATGCAGCAAGGGGTATGTTAACACAGGCACTCTCAGTAGCTCAGGCAATAAGCATAGTAATGTTCTTCATTGCTATTGGATTTATGACATTTCTGAGGAGAAAGAGGCTTTAAGTTCAAATATCCTTGGAATAGTCTCAGCTTGTGATGCCTCTATTGATGAGGCAAAGAGGGCAGGCGGAATGAAGGAGATTGCCTCAGTGGATTATCAGATTAGCAGTGTGCTCGGTATATATGCCCAGTTCTGCAGCGTAGTAAAAGGTAAGTAATCTCTTAACCCTGGCCTTTCAGTGGCGAAGTAACAGATGGGCCAGGGTTTTTCTTGACATTTATATTAAAATATGCTAATGTTTGAATATATTTTTAGGAGGTAGTTGATGAGGTCTCTTCAGAAGAGGGTAGAGCTATTAAGGGTGATTGCCCATCCAGTAAGGATAAGGATCCTTGAGGAGTTAACAAAGGGGGTTAAGTGTGTGAGTGACCTTGAGGAGTTTCTCGAGATTAGCCAGTCAAATGTCTCACAACATCTCGGTATCTTAAGGCAATATGGTGTTATTGACTATTACATGGATGGCAGGCTCAGGTGTTATTTTTTGAGAGACCCCATAATCCCTGATATCCTCGAGATCCTTAAAAAAGACTATATGGAGGAATTGCCAGCACCTCAGTGCTGTCCTGTAACAAAGAAGGGTAAGTACCCTGGAGAAAGAAGGAGGTAACGATGGCAAGAGAGATTGTGATATTCCTTTCAACAACACCCTATAGTTATGAAAACACCCACACATTTTTTCAGATTGCTGATGCTGCCCTCAATAAGGGTCATAAGGTGAGACTTGTTGCATCAGGAGATGGAGTATTCTCAATAGTTAAAGGTCAGCTTCCCCAGTCCCTCTCAAAACTGGAGGAACTTGTCAGTAAAGGGCTTAAGGTTGATATATGAACGGGCTGTATGAAGATCCGCGGTCTGGCGGCAGAGGATTCTATTGAAGGCGGAGAACTCAGCTCATTAAAAGGTCTATACAATGTAATTAAAACTAAGCCAATCTTTTTAAATCTTGGCTCATAGGAGGTAACGATGGGCTATGTAAGCATTATCCTTAGACGTCCACCTTATGGAACTGTTGATGCCTCAGAGGCAATAAGGCATGCCCTTGGTGGAGTAACAGAGGATGTAGGGGTAAAGCTGATTCTTGTCGACGGAGGAGTGAACGCAGCAAGGAAGTTTCAAGATGTCTCAGGAACTCCTTTCTCAAAGATAGAGGATGGTATCAAAGACTGTATCGATATGGGGGTGGAGGTCCTTGTGGATAAGTCTTCAATGAAGGAGCAGTATCTTGAAGAGATTATTGATGGTGTTAAGATAGTGAACTCCCATGAGATAGCAGAGGTGATAAAGGAAAGTGATACAGTAATGATATTTTAGGAGGTGGTTATGATTACCATGATAAAGAGCTCACCAGATACCCCTGAAGGAAAAAGGGGATTTAAGCTCGCAAGGGATATGGCCTCTGACATGGTCCTTCTTCAGAATGGCGTCTACTTTGCCCAGAAAGAAAGGTTTGAGGGATTCTGCGGAAAGGTCTATATACTTGAAGAGGATATGAGGCTCAGGGGTCTCAGGGATGAGGAGATATTGAAGGATGCCATAAAGATAGACTATGACAGGCTCATTGACATTATGACTGAGGAAGATAAGGTAGTCGGAATGTTTTGAGATAATTTGAGATAAAGAGATAAAAAACAGGAGGTAACGATGGCGAGGATAGTGATTCTTGGAGGCTCCTTTGGAGGCCTTACAGTAGCCTTTGAGCTTAAGAGACTCCTCGGAAAAAAGGCAGAGATAACAGTAATATCTGATGAGGATAATTTTATTTTCATCCCATCTCTGCCATGGGTTTCCTTTGGCTGGAGAAGAAGGAAGGATATCTCCATTCCGATTAGACCTGTCCTTGAAAAGAAGGGCATAGCCTTTATCCATGCACCTGCCAAAGGAGTTGATCCTCACTCATCAAAGGTCTTCACCCCTCAGGGAGAGTTCCCCTATGATTATCTCGTTATTGCCACAGGCCCTTATCTTGCCTTTGAGGAGGTACCGAATCTTGGCCCTGAAAAGGGCTATACAGAATGCATCTTCACCCTTCCACAGGCAGAGAGGTGCTTCAAGGCATGGCAAGCCTTTCTTGAAGACCCAGGGCCTGTTATAGTTGGTGCTGTTCAGGGTGTAAGTTGTTTCGGACCTGTCTATGAATATCTCTTTGAGCTTGATAGTGAATTAAGAAGGAGGAAGATAAGGCACAAAGTACCCATTACATTTATAACCTCAGAGCCCTATCTCGGTCACTTTGGTATGGGTGGTCTCGGAAGGTCAAGGAGATGGATGGAGGATGAGTTTGCCGAGAGGGATCTAAGGTTTCTCACGAATCAGGCTATTGAAGAGTTTACACCTAAGGAAGTGAGGCTAAAGGATGGCACAGGGCTTCCCTTCAGGCTTGCCATGTTTGCTCCAGCTATGAAGGGTGTACCTGCTGTTCAACACCTTGGAAACCCAAGGGGATTTATCACTGTTGATAAGAACTATCGGCACCAGAGGTATAAGAATATCTTTTCTGTTGGTGTTGCTGTTGCCATTGCACCACCTGAACCAACACCAGTCCCCACAGGTGTTCCAAAGACAGGATATATGACTGTAAAGATGGCAAGGATAGCAGCCCTTACGATTGCCCAAGAGATAAAGAATGAGCCCCTGCCACCCGGAGAGGAGATAGGAGCTATATGCCTTCTTGATATGGGAAGGACTGCTGCCTATATGAAGTCTTTTCCTGTGCTTCCACCAAGGCAGGAGGCTGTTATTAAAAAGGGTCTATGGGCAAAGGCATTGAAGATAGCCTTTGAGAGATACTTTCTATGGAAGATAAGACATGGAATGAGCCATCTTCCATAAAGGAGGTGTGGGATGGAGAGGATAAAGAAGAATGTCTCTATTATGTGTTTTCATGATGAACTCTGTCAGGTCTATAATGCCCTTATGACTGCATTGAGCCTTTTAAGGGAAGGCTCGAAGGTCACAATATTTTTTGGCTCACGAGGTGTAAACGCAATACACAAGGATAAGGTAAAAGAATTAAGGTGTCTTCCTGATCAACCACCAGAGGTAGGGGAGGCGGTAATGAAGAGGATGGAGGAGATGGAGCTCCCGAGTGTTGAGGACCTCTTTGTTATGCTTTATATGGAGGGAGCAAAACTCCTTGCCTGTCCTCTTAATGTCCCTCTTTTTGGAATGAGTAAAAGCGATTTTATAGAGGGTGTTGAACTGGCAGACCCTGCCACATATTACAGGGATATAGTTATTCAGGCAGATATGAATCTGACATTTTAGGAGGTCTGATGAAGAGGCAAAGGCTTGTAGAGTTCTCTGTTGACCATCCAAAGACAGTAGTTCTTCTTACGATTATTATCACAGCCCTGTTTATGACACAGTTTCCAAAGATAAAGACAGACACAAATCCAAAACATATGCTTCCTGCCACATCAGATGTAAGGGTATGGAATGACGAGGTTGACAGGACCTTCGGGCTTTATGAGGACACCATAGTAATCGGCATAAGGAATGAAAAGGGTGTTTTGAACAGTGAGACCCTCGGAAGGATAAAGAGGATAACCGACGAGATACTCAAGATAAAGGGCGTTGCATCCGTTGATGTGAATAGCTTCACTACTATTACGAATGTTACCGCTGAAAAAGGGACCCTGAGGGTGGCTCCTCTTATGACTGAGGTTCCGAAGACAGCGGAGGAGATGGAAAGGCTCAAGAAGGCCCTTTTTGAAAACCCTCTGTTTCTTGATCGGATTATCTCAAAGGATGGAAGGACAGCTGCCATCTATGTGCCCCTTGAGAAAGGAGCAAATGGTAAGGAGATTGCAGACAGGATCAGGGAGATACTGAAGAAGGAAAGGGGTGAAGAGGAGTATTACATTGCCGGGGATCCTGTTGCAAGGGATACCTTTGGTATAGAGATGTTCAAATTGATGGCAATATTTGCTCCCCTCGCAGGTCTCATAATGCTTGTTGTGAGGTATCTCATGTTCAGGGATCTGTTCCTCTCAGTTACATTGATGATGGATGCAATGGTGAGCATTATATGGAGCATGGGTCTTCTGATAGGGGTAGGGCTACCTGTCCACATCATGAGTTCCATGGCCCCTGTATTCCTTATGGCTATTGCAACAGATAGCATCCATATATTCAATGAATTCTACTTCCGTTTCAGAGAGGTCAGGGATAAGAGACTTGCTGTTATAGAGACAATGAGGGCTGTTGGAAGGCCTGTCCGTTACACAGCAACAGCAACTGCAGTAGGATTTGCTGTCCTCCTCTTTATGCATATCATCCCTGTAAAGGTCTTTGGAGGTGTTGTTGCCTTTGGAACGATTGTCCTGAGGCTTCTGAGTTTCAGTTTTATTCCTGCCATGTTTATGTTTGTGAATGAAAAGAGACTTGAAGAGGCAGCAAAGAGAGAAGACATGGAGACAGGTGCATCAAGGCTCCTCAAAGGCATTGCAAGGATAGGTGCAGAAAATCCTGTGAAGACCGTTATTGGAGGTATTGTCCTCTTTTTTGTAGCAATAGTGGGGATAACAAGGATAAATGTTAATAACAACATGGTGGACTGGTTCAAGAAGAATAGCGAGGTTCGGATAGCTGACTCTGTCCTAAATAATGCCCTTGGCGGCACATCCCTCGGCTATGTTGTGGCTATCTCCTCAAAGGATGAGTATATAAAGAATCCTGAGGCATTGAGGTATATAGAAGGTCTCCAGAGACACCTCGAGAAACTCCCTGTTGTTGGAAAGACCACCTCAATAGCAGACCTCATAAAGAGGATTAACAGGGTGATCCACGATGACGACCCCGCCCATGACAGAATCCCTGATTCAAAGGAGGTGATAGCCCAGTATCTATTTTTATTCAGCATGTCTGCAAGGCCCTCGGATATTGACAGTTTTATAGATTATCCAGCAAGAAGGGCAAACATATGGGTCCAGTTAAAGACATGGGATGCAAAGGCAATGAGGCAGGTAATAGAGGCTGTTAATGGGTATAAGAAAAGCCATCCCTCAGGAGATATAGAATTCAGGCCAGCAGGCATCGCCTATTTCAACCTCGTCTGGAACGATGAGGTCCTCTGGGATATGATAAAGGGCTTTGTCCTTGCCCTCATAGCAGTCTTTGTAATATTGAGCCTTGACTTCCGCTCGATGAAATGGGCCTTTATTGCCTATATGCCCCTTCTTTTTACAATAGTCCTCATCTATGGTGTAATCGGATATATCGGTAAGGACTTTGATATGCCCATATCTGTGCTTTCATGCCTTTCACTTGGAATGGCCGTTGACTTTGCAATCCACTTCATAAGCAGATTCAGACAACGGTTGAATGAATGTAGGGCCGCACCTCTGTATTCGCCCTCTCTGACAGGGGAGACACAGGGGTCTCCCCCTATAAGAGATTCACTAACCGATGCCCTCCTCTGGACTGCGGCAAGACCAGGCAAGGGGATAATGAGGAATGCGGTACTTTTTGCCTCTGCCTTCTCAGTCATGCTCTTTGCACCCCTTACACCTTATATAACAGTGGGAGCCTTTATAGTAAGCATGATGCTTTTGAGTGCCATAATGACAATCCTGTATCTGCCAGCCCTGATTATTTTGCTCAGGGGCTGGCTATTCAAAAAGAATGAGCATTTCATTTAAGGAGGATCGGGATGATAAGGTATGTGATGGTTTTACTGATAATGCTTCTTCCAATTGAGGCTTTAGCAATAAGCGCTGAGGAGGTAATGAAGAAATCACAGGCTGCCTTTCTCTATCAGGGAAAGGACTTCAAGGCAAGGGTGATAATGAAACTCATAAGCAAGGGTGGTCAGGAGAGGCTGAGGGAGCTTACCATGCTCAGGAAGAACTATGGTGAGGCTGGAGGTAATCAGAGGTATTTTATCTACTTCTTTCAGCCTGCTGATGTAAAGGATATGACATTCATGGTCTATAAATATCCTGCAAGGGACGATGACAGGTGGCTCTTTGTACCTTCCATAAATATGGTAAGAAGGATAGCTGCCCATGATAAACGCTCAAGCTTTGTTGGCTCTGATTTTACATATGAGGATGTCTCTGGAAGGGATATTGAAGAGGACAACCATACAATAATAAAAGAAGAGAGACTCGGTAACAGGGACTGCTATGTGATAAAGAGCGCTCCAAAGGCAGGGGATATGGATTATACCTACAGGCTATCATGGATTGATAAGGAAAATTTTCTGCCTTTAAAAGAGGAATACTATGATAGAAAGGGTGAGCTTTATAAGGTCTTCACTGCTGATGAGATAAAGGAGATAAAGGGATTTCCTACAGTGACAAAGAGGACGATGAAGAATCTCCAGAGCGGGCACAGGACAGAGGTCCAGTTCACAAAGGTAGATTACAACATCGGCATTGAGGACACCCTTTTTACTGAGCGTTTTCTCAGACAACCTCCAAGGAAGTGGATAGAATGAAAACCTACACCTCGGAGGTGCTGGTTT
>DAISHO010000010.1:0-16679 GCA_036822495.1 Thermodesulfovibrionales bacterium | reverse complement strand
ACGGAGATACTGGAATAGGTTAATTATGAATCAAAAGATAAGGATAAAACTCAAGGCCTATGATCACAGACTCCTTGACCAGTCTGTGAAGGAGATAGTAGAGACTGCCCAGAGGACTGGTGCAAGGGTTGCTGGACCTGTACCGCTTCCAACCAGGATAAGCAGGGTTACAGTCCTCAGGTCTCCTCATATTGATAAAAAATCAAGGGAGCAGTTTGAGATCAGAACACATAAAAGACTTCTTGATATATATGACCCAACACCCCAGACAGTAGATGCCCTTATGAAACTGGAGCTTGCTGCGGGTGTTGATGTGGAGATTAAGCTATGACAGGTATTCTTGGTAAAAAGATAGGCATGACTCAGATATTTACTGAGGATGGTCAGTCAATACCTGTTACGGTTATACAGGCTGGACCGTGCCCTGTTATTGATATAAAGACTCCTGATAGAGACGGATATGAGGCAGTAAAGGTAGCCTTTGAGGAGATAAGAAAGAAAAAGAATGTTACAAAGCCACTTCTTGGAATCTTTAAGAAGGTGGGAATAAAACCCCACAGGATAATAAAGGAATTCAGGATGACAGGACTTAAGGTCGGCGACCTTATTACAGTTGAAAGATTTAAAAAGGGCGACAGGATTTCTGTAAGTGGTATCTCAAAGGGTAAAGGATTTCAGGGGATAATGAAGAGGTGCAGGGCTCATGGTGGTCCTGGCTCTCATGGTTCTATGTTTAATAGGGCACCTGGTTCAATTGGCTCAAGTTCTTTTCCATCAAGGGTCTGGAAGAATAAGAGTATGCCTGGTCATATGGGGTCTGAAAGGGTAACAGTAAGGAATCTTACAGTTGCAGATGTTATGCCTGAAAAGAATCTGATTTTAATCAAGGGTTCTATCCCTGGCCCTTATGGAGGCTATGTGGAGATAAGGAAGGAAGATTGATATGGAATTGGAGATCAGGGACATAAATAATGTAGTTGTCGGTAGTTATACCACTCATAAACTTGATCCATCTTTAGTAAATAAAGAGGTAATTCATCAGGTGGTGGTTAATTATTTGGCAAATCAACGACAGGGGACTCATTCAACAAAGACAAGGGCTGAGGTAAGTGGTGGCGGCAAGAAGCCCTGGAGGCAGAAACACACAGGGAGGGCACGACAGGGTAGTATAAGGGCCCCTCACTGGGTAGGTGGTGGAATTGTATTTGGACCGAAGCCGAGGGATTATTCCTATAATCTCCCCAGGGAATTGAAAAAGGTAGCTTTGAGGGAGGCTATCGAGGGAAAGATAGCAGATAAAGAACTTTTAATAATAGATAATCTCAGGATTGAGAGCCCAAAGACAAAAGTGATGGTTTCCATATTAAAGAATCTCAGTATTAGCGGCACGGTTTTAATAGTAGTACCTGAGAAAGATCAAAATCTGCTCCTTTCATCAAGAAATATCCCTGGTGTCACTGTTAGAAGGGCGTCTGATGTTAATGTTTATGATATTGTTGCTCATGACAGGATTATTATTACACGGGAGGCAATGGAGAAACTGGAGGCTGAGAGATTATGAATCTTACAGTTTATGATGTAATAAAAAGACCTCTTTTTACAGAGAAGGGGCATTTTATAAAGGAGCGACAAAACAAGATACTCCTTGAGGTTCACCCTGAGGCGAACAAGATTATGATCAAAAAGGCTGTTGAGGAACTTTTTAAGGTAAAGGTTGAGAAGGTAAACATAATAAATACAAAGGGAAAGATCAAAAGGCGTGGACGATATGAAGGTTTTAGGCCAGGGATAAAGAAGGCAATAGTAACCCTTAAACCAGGTGAAAAACTTGATTTTATTGAAGGAGCGTGATGCATAAATGGGAGTAAAGGTATATAAACCAACATCACCGGGAAGGCGATTTATGACATCCCTTGATTTCAGCGATGTTACTGCTACAGAGCCTTATAAACCCCTCACAGTTCCACTAAAGAAGACAGGTGGCAGGAATCATTTTGGGAGGATAACAGCCTGGCACAGGGGTGGTGGCAATAAGAGGCTTTACAGGATAATAGATTTTAAAAGAGACAAAGTGGGCATACCTGCAAAGGTTGAGACTATAGAGTATGACCCTAACAGGTCAGCAAGGATTGCCCTCCTTAAATATGCTGATGGTGAGAGAAGGTATATTATAGCTCCCCTCGGACTGAAGGTAGGAGATGAGGTAGTATCGGGCACTGGCGTAGAGATAAAGGTTGGTAATGCAATGCCATTAAGTGAGATACCTGTTGGAACATTTATTCATAATATTGAATTAAGGCCAGGCGAGGGTGGAAAGCTTGTTAGGTCTGCAGGAACAGCAGCACAGCTCGTTGCCAAGGAAGATAAATATGTTCAGGTAAAGATGCCTTCTGGTGAGGTAAGGCTTATACTAAGTAATTGCATGGCAACTATAGGTCAGGTAAGCAATCCTGATCATGAGAATATCTCTATAGGGAAGGCAGGTAGAAAGAGGTGGCTTGGAAGAAGGCCCATAGTTAGAGGTGTTGCAATGAACCCAATTGATCATCCCCTTGGGGGTGGTGAAGGAAGGAGCTCTGGCGGTAGACCAGCCTGCACACCCTGGGGTAAACCTGAAGGTGTTAAGACGAGAAAAAATAAAACAACCGATAAGTTTATTGTAAAGAGGCGCAAATGAGATATTTAAGATTGAATATAGTTTTGTTCGGGAGGCCCTATGCCACGCTCTCTTAAAAAAGGTCCCTTTGTTGATGAAAAACTCATGAAAAAGGTTCTATCAATGATTGAGACTGGAGATAAAAAGATTATAAAGACATGGTCGAGGAGATCCACTATTGTGCCTGAGTTTATAGGATTTACCTTTGCTGTACATAATGGAAGAAAGTTTATACCGGTATATGTAACAGAAAATATGGTAGGTCATAAACTCGGAGAGTTTGCCCCCACAAGGACCTTTAAAGGCCATGGTGGTTCAGAAAAGACAGAAAAGAAGGAATAAAAGATGGAAGCAAAGGCAATAGCAAGATATGTCAGGATGACCCCAAGAAAGGCCAGAAGGGTACTTGACCTGATTAGAGGTAAAAAGGCTGGCGAGGCCTCTGTTGCCCTTAAGTTTATGCCCTACAGGGCAGCAAGGGCTGTGGAGAAGGTTCTTAAATCTGCAATGGCGAATGCTATAGAAAAGTTTCCCAATCTTGATGTTGATTCTATGAGGATAGTGAATGCTGTTGCAGACGAAGGCCCCATGATGAAGAGGATAGAGCCAAGGGCAATGGGCAGGGCAAATGTGATAAGAAAAAAGACATGTCATATTACAATAGTGCTTGCTTCTGGTGCAGAATCGACAGAGCAAGGCTCAAAGGAGGTATAGCTTGGGACAGAAGGTTCATCCTTTTGCAAACAGGATCGGGATTATAAGGACATGGGATTCAAGGTGGTTTGCACCTAAGGCAAAGGACTTTTCAAGACTTCTTGAAGAGGATATAAATATTAGAAAGAGTCTTAAACAGAGACTTTATCATGCAGGTGTATCAAAGATAGAGATTGAGAGAGTAGGCCAGAAAATTAAGATAACGATACATACAGCAAGACCTGGCATAATAATCGGTAAGAAAGGAGCCGAAGTTGATAAGCTGAAAAAAGAGCTTGAGACAATCACTGCAAAACAGGTAAACATAGATATAAAGGAGATAAGAAAGCCAGAGCTTGATGCACAGCTTGTTTCAGAAAACATAGCGCTCCAGCTTGAAAAGAGGGTTTCCTTCAGGAGGGCAATGAAGAAGGCAGTTTCAAGTGCCCTCAGGTTTGGTGCCCTTGGTGTAAAGGTTTCGTGTTCAGGAAGACTTGCTGGAGCTGAGATTGCAAGGACAGAGTGGTACAGGGAGGGGAGGGTTCCCCTTCATACCTTCAGGGCTGATATAGATTATGGTTTTGCAGAGGCTAAAACTACCTATGGGAAGATTGGTGTAAAGGTCTGGATATACAAGGGCGAGATATTACCAGAAAGGCCAGGTATAGCATCTGGAATAACTGAGAGCTGATAGTTTTTGTCTGGAGAGAGGGATAAGCTATGTTAATGCCTAAGAAAGTAAAGTTCAGAAAGATGCAAAAGGGTCGCATGTATGGAAAGGCCTACAGGGGTAGCTCTATTTCCTTTGGAGAGTTTGCCCTGAAGGCCCTCGAACCCGGCTGGATAACGAGCAGGCAGATTGAGGCAGCAAGGGTTGCTATACAGCGGCACCTCAAGAGAGGCGGTAAATTATGGATCAGGATTTTCCCTGATAAACCCATTACAAAGAAACCAGCAGAGACAAGGATGGGAAAGGGAAAGGGAAACCCAGAATACTGGGTTGCGGTAGTTAAACCAGGTAGAATCCTTTATGAAATTGCGGGTGTGAGTGAGGATGTGGCTATGGAGGCCATGAGGCTTGCATCCCATAAACTTCCTGTGGCTACCAAGATTGTCAAAAGAGAGGAGGCCCTGCTATGAAGGCTTCCAGATTTAGAGAGATGACAGTTGAGGAGCTGAAGGCTAAGGAGCAGGAGCTCAGGAAGGAATTGCTTCATCTCAGGATTCAGAAGGCTACAGGAGATATACAGAACCCCAACAGGATATCTCAGGTGAAAAGAGATATTGCAAGGATTCTTACTATAATTACGGAAAAACAGAAAGGTTCTTAAAGGACGGATAGCCATGCCAAAAAAGATATTTACAGGAAAGGTTGTAAGTGACAGGATGGATAAGACCGTTGTAGTTGAAGTAACAAGGCTTGTCCAGGATCCGGTTTATAAGAAGACAGTAAAGTACAGAAAGAAATTTATGGCCCATGATGAGGACAACAAATGCAAGATTGGTGATATTGTATCAATAGTAGAATCGAGGCCCATCAGCAAAAGAAAGAGATGGGTTGTCATTAATATAGTAAAGCAGGCAGAGCCGGGTAGTTTAGAGGATATCACAAAGCCCGAGGAGGTTCTGTGAGATGATACAGCTCAGGACAATGCTCGAGGTAGCTGACAACTCAGGTGCTAAAAAGGTTCAGTGCATAAAGGTTCTTGGCGGTTTTCATAAAAAATATGCAAGATTAGGAGATGTTATAGTTGTTAGTGTGAAGGAGGCCCTTCCTGACAGCAATATAAAGAAAGGTGATAAGGCTAAGGCTGTGGTTGTAAGGACTAAGAAAGAGACCAGAAGACCTGACGGTACCTATATAAGATTTGATCAGAATGCTGTGGTTTTGATAAATGCTCAGGGAGAGCCCATCGGTACGAGGATATTCGGACCTGTTGCAAGGGAATTGAGATGGAAGGAATTTACAAAGATAATCTCTTTAGCTCCAGAGGTTCTTTAAGGAGGCAGGATGTCATTAGGGATAAAAAAGAATGATACAGTTGTCGTAATCACAGGCAAGAATAAGGGTAAGAGGGGCAGGGTTATCAGGGTTATGCCTTCTGATAACAAAGTAATAGTGGAGAAGATTAATATTGTAAAAAGACATATGAAGCCCAGCAGGAAATATGCCCAGGGCGGAATAATAGAAAAGGAGGCACCAATTCATATTTCCAATGTTATGCTTCTTTGCCCCAAATGTGACAGACCAACAAGGATTAGCTCTATGGAGCTTGCTGATGGTAAGAAGGTTAGGGCCTGCAAGAAGTGCAAGGAGGTAATAGATATATAAGATGGTTCCACGATTAAAGGAAAGATATATTAAAGAGGTTGTTCCATCAATGATGAAGGAATTTTCTTATAAGAATGTTATGGAAGTGCCCCGTCTTGTAAAGGTGGTTATTAATGTAGGTCTTGGAGAGGCCATTCAGAACATAAAGCTTCTTGATACAGTTCAGAAGGAGATAGCCCAAATAACAGGTCAGAGGCCTGTTCAGACGAGGGCAAAGAAGGCTATAGCTGCCTTTAAGCTCAGGAAAGGGGTTCCTATAGGTTGCATGGTAACATTGAGGGGTAACAGGATGTACGAGTTTCTTGACAGATTTATTAACCTTGCCTTGCCAAGGATAAGGGACTTTAAAGGAGTTCCTACAAAGAGCTTTGATGGCCACGGAAATTATACTATGGGCATAAAGGAACAACTTATATTTCCTGAGATAGATGTTGACAAGGTTGATTTTATCTATGGTATGGATATAACAATATGTACAACAGCCAAAAGGGATGAAGAGGCTATGGCACTTTTAAGATACCTTGGTATGCCCTTCAGAAAGGCTGTAAAGAAATAAAGGGAGAAGAAAATGGCGAGAGTCTGCATGATTGAGAAATCAAAGAGGCCTCCAAAGTTCAGCACCAGGCAGAGAAACAGGTGCAGGGTCTGCGGAAGGCCAAGGGCTTATTTAAGAAGATTCGGACTCTGTAGAGTCTGCTTCAGGGAACTGGCACATCAGGGTCTTATCCCTGGTGTCAGGAAGGCAAGCTGGTAGAGGTGAGGAATGGTAACTGATCCCATTGCAGATATGCTTACAAGAATAAGAAATGCCATAATGATTAAGGCAGAAAAGGTTGATGTGCCTGCCTCCAGGATGAAGCTTGAGATTGCAAAGATTATGAAGGAAGGGGGCTTTATCAGAGGTTATAAGATAATAAAGGATAAAAGACAGGGTACTTTAAGGATTTCATTAAAGTACGCTGATGGTCAGAGTGCAATTAATGGCCTGAAGAGGGTAAGCAAGCCAGGTAGAAGGGTCTATGTTGGTGTTAATAAAATTCCTGTTGTAATGGGTGGAGTCGGGATGGCGATTCTGAGCACACCAAAGGGGATAATATCAGATAAAAGATGTCGTGAAATTAAGGTCGGTGGTGAGGTTCTATGTTATATCTGGTAACACTGCTCAGAGCAGATCAGCGGTGCGATAGAGCACTGCGGCACAACAATTCCTTAACTGCAACTCAGTTGTTCTACTACTTTGCAACTAACAGGAGTAGATTATGTCAAGGATAGGCAAAAAACCAGTAGAGATTCCAAAAGGTGTTGAGGTTAAACTCGACAGGAATATCCTTACTGCGAAGGGACCAAAAGGAAGCCTTTCGATAGAGGTGCATCCGCGCATTAAGGTTTCTATTGAGGATGGGAAGATTATCCTCAATAGACCAACTGATGAGAAACAGGATAAGGCCCTTCACGGAACGATGAGGTCCATTATTTCAAATATGATCCAGGGTGTCTCAAAGGGGTATGAGAAGGTTCTTGAGATATTTGGTGTTGGATATAGAGCTCAACTTCAGGGCAACAGACTGATATTCAGCCTCGGCTATTCCCATCCAGTAGAATTTCAGTTACCAGATGGAATTAAGGCCACAGTTGACCAGAAACAGACTACAATAACCCTTTCCGGTGCTGATAAGCACCTTCTTGGTCAGATTGCTGCGAATATTAGGGCATTGAGGCCACCTGATCCATACAAGGGAAAGGGCATAAGATATGCAGGTGAGCATTTGAAACTCAAACCCGGTAAAGCTGGAAAGAAATAATTTAAAGGATATGAAGAAATAGGATACAAGGAGGTAATTCTTGGCAAAGAGATTAGATAGAAGAAAATTAAGGCATGATAGGATTAGAAAAAAGGTATTCGGTACACCTGAAAGGCCGAGACTTTGTGTCTTTAAGAGCCTTAAATATATCTATGCCCAGATAATAGATGACACCAGGGGACACACTCTTGTGACTGCTACAAGCCTTGAAAAGGAGTTTTCCGATTTTAAGAGCAGGGATACCATAGAGGTAGCAAAGAAGGTCGGAGAGCTTATAGCAAAAAGGGCTGTTCAGAAGGGTATAAAGAGTGTGGTATTTGACAGGAGTGGTTATATATACCATGGAAGGATTGCTGCCCTTGCCGATGCTGCCAGAGCAGCTGGACTCGAATTTTAGATAAGGAGGTTGTCTTTAAGTGGCAAAAGCAAAAGTTGAGAGGATCAACCCCGAAGGTCTTGAACTAAAAGACAAGATAGTTTACATAAACAGGGTTGCAAAGGTCGTTAAGGGTGGAAGGAGATTCTCCTTCAGCGCCCTTGTTGTTGTTGGAGATGGCAATGGGATAGTAGGTGCTGGTAAAGGGAAGGCAGCTGAGGTGCCTGATGCAATAAGAAAGGCAATAGAGCAGGCAAAGAAATCCCTCATTAAGATTCCTGTCCATAATGGCACAATCCCCTACCAGATAACAGGGGAGTTCGGTGCAATAAAGGTAGTTATGAATCCTGCCCCCAAGGGCACAGGTATTATAGCTGGAGCTGGTGTGAGGGCGCTTTTTGAGGTAGCGGGCATTACCGATATAGTTGCCAAGGTTATAGGAAATCATAATGCCTTCAATACAGTCTGGGCAGCTCTTGAAGGATTTAAAGAACTAAAAGATCCCGAGGCCCTTCTCAGATTAAGGGGAAAGATTGAAGAGCCACAGGAGGAGGTTGGTGTATGAAAAAACTAACAATTACCCTTAAGAGGGGGTACCCTGGTGTGCCGGAAAAACATAGGAGGATCCTTCAGGCCCTTGGCTTAAGGAAGAGACATCAGACTGTCATAAAGGATAATCTACCATCAATAAGGGGAATGGTCACAAAGGTTGTTCATTTAGTAGAGATAAAGGAGACAGAGTAATGAAGATAGAGGATTTGAGACCTGCAGAAGGAAGTAAAAAGAGGCCTAAGAGAATAGGTCGTGGTATAGGCTCAGGTCATGGAAAGACCTCTACAAAGGGCCATAAAGGTCAGAAGGCCCGTTCTGGCGGGGCAAAGGGACCCGGGTTTGAAGGCGGTCAGATGCCTCTACAGAGGAGACTCCCGAAGCGAGGATTTACGAATGCACCCTTTAAAAAGGAGTATGCTGTTCTTAATCTTAAGGATATAGAAAGACTCGGTCTTGAGGAGATTACACCAGATGTTCTTAAAGAAAAAGGCATTCTGAAGGATATTAAAAATGGATTGAAGATACTGGGCGATGGAGACATAAAGAGACCTGTTAGGATAAAGGCCCATGCCTTCAGCAAAACAGCGATTGAAAAATTGAAGGCAGCTGGTGCGTCCTTTGAGGTGATTACTCCTTGAGATTAATAGAGGTCTTACAGAATATTTTTAAGGTAGAAGAGCTAAAGAACCGCATAGTATTTACTCTTCTTATGCTTATCGTCTACAGGATTGGTGCCCATATCCCTACCCCTGGTATAAATGGAGAGGCTTTGAGTAGATTTCTTACTGAGCGTGGCGGTGCACTGATGGGTTTCTTCGATATGTTTTCAGGTGGTGCACTCTCAAGACTGACTATATTTGCTCTCGGGATAATGCCTTATATAAGTGCATCGATTATACTTCAGCTCCTGACAGTAGTGATTCCTGCCATAGGAAGACTGGCAAAAGAAGGAGAGTATGGAAGAAAAAAGATAGTCCGTTATACCAGATATGGAACTGTAATAATAAGTGCGATTCAGTCATTCTTTATAGCAGTCGGACTTGAGACAATGTCTCAGGGTGAATTTATACAGAACCCTGGATGGTCCTTCAGGCTTCTTACGATGATTACCCTTACATCTGGAACTGCCTTTATAATGTGGCTTGGTGAGCAGATAACAGAGCGAGGGATTGGTAATGGTATATCCCTTATTATCTTTGCTGGAATTGTTGCCCGAATGCCGAATGCGGTTTTAAATACAATAAGATTGATCAGGACAGGAGAACTCTCTTTACTATTTGTAATATTCCTGCTCTTTTTGATGGTTGCTGTTGTTGCTGGAATAATATATATAGAAAGGGGACAGAGAAAGATACCCGTTCAATACGCAAAAAGGGTTGTTGGAAGAAAGGTCTATGGAGGTCAGAGCACCCATCTACCTTTAAAGATAAATACCTCAGGAGTAATACCACCTATATTTGCATCATCAATTATTATGTTTCCGGCAACCATAGCAGGATTTGCCGGTATCCCCTGGATTCAGGGTGTGGCAAAACAACTTTCGCCAGGAACTATTATCTACACAATGCTTTATGTAGGTCTCATATTCTTTTTTGCATATTTCTATACAGCCATAATCTTCAATCCAGTTGACATTGCTGACAATCTCAAAAAATATGGAGGATTTATACCTGGCATCAGACCAGGTCAGAAGACCTCAGAATATATATACAGGGTTCTCAGTAGATTGACCTTTGTAGGGGCCGTGTATCTATCGATTATATGCGTTTTGCCAGAGATTCTTATAAAAAAGGCGAATGTTCCTTTTTATTTTGGTGGCACCTCCCTTTTGATTGTTGTTGGGGTTGCCCTTGATACAGTTTCACAGATAGAGGCTCATCTTGTAACAAGGTCTTATGAAGGTTTTTTGAAAAAGGGCAGACTTAAGGGCAGGAGGGGATGAATAGGGCCATAGGCCGATGAATCCTGTAGATAGCAATCTATAAGCTATTACTAGGTCTAAGGCCTTAGACCCGATGTTGTGATAATATTGAAGTCAAACCAGGAAATAAAACTTATAGAAAAGGCCTGCAGGATAGCAGCTGAGGCACTTGAGATGCTTGGAGAACTGATAAGGCCAGGCGTAAAGACAAAAGAGCTTGAGGAATATGCGGAGGCCTTTATAAAGGCAAGAGGTGGAACCCCTGCCTTTAAGGGATATAGAGGATACCCTGCAAGTATATGTGTTTCTATAAACAATCAGGTGGTTCATGGCATACCATCTGATAGATTGATTAAAGAGGGAGATATAGTAAGTATAGACCTTGGAGTTGTATACCAAGGATATTATGGAGATGCTGCCCGTTCCTATGCTGTTGGTAGGATAGGGGAGTTACAGAAAAGGCTTCTTGAGGTTACAGAGAGGGCCCTTTATAAGGGCATTGAAAAGGCAAGACCTGGCAACAGGGTAGGTGATATTTCAGCGGCAATACAGGATTATGTAGAGTCGAATGGTTTTTCAGTTGTAAGGGCCTTTGTAGGTCATGGGGTGGGCAGGTTTCTTCATGAAGAGCCCCAGGTACCAAACTTTGGTAGACCAGGCAAAGGGCCGAGGCTTAAAGAGGGAATGACCATCGCTATAGAGCCAATGGTGAATACAGGTTCTCCTGATGTAATGGTTCTTGATGATGGATGGACTGCTGTAACTGCTGACGGTGGATATTCAGCCCATTTTGAACATACAGTAGTCATTACCAAAAATGGTGCTGAAATCTTGACTAAATTTAATTAAAAAGGTATAATGCAAAATTGCCCAAAGAAGAGAGTATAGAGGTTCAAGGGACAGTTATAGAGGTTTTACCCAATGCCATGTTCAGGGTGGAGCTGGACAACGGCCAGGTTATACTCGCTTATATATCCGGAAAGATGAGGATGCATTTTATCAGGATCTTGCCTGGTGATAAGGTCCTTGTTGAGCTTTCACCCTATGATCTTACAAAAGGGAGAATCACTTATAGATTTAAGTGATAGGTTTGACTTCGTATTTAAATGGATAGGTAAGCCTATTCCCTGCGGTTTATCGCAGGGTTAAGCGAGCGAATATAACCGTGAGGTGAGATAAATGAAGGTGAGGTCATCAGTAAAACCAATATGTTCCAAATGTAAGATAATAAAACGTAAAGGCGTTGTAAGGATTATCTGCGAGAACCCAAAACATAAGCAGAGACAGGGATAAGTCTGAATAAAAGGAGTTAAAGATGGCAAGAATAGCAGGAGTAGATTTACCAAAAAATGAAAGGGTAGAGATTGCCCTTACAAGGATATTTGGCATTGGAAGGACCTTATCTAACAAGATTCTTAAGGAGACCAGTGTAAATCCCAACACAAGGGTAAAGGATCTAAAGGATGACGAGATAGTTAAGATAAGGTCAGTAATTGAGAGGGACTATAAGGTTGAAGGTGAGCTAAGAAGAGAGATAGCCATGAACATAAAGAAGCTCATGGAGATGGGATGTTACAGGGGTATAAGACATAAACTTGGTCTTCCTGTCTGGGGTCAGAGGACAAGGACAAATGCGCGAACCCGTAAAGGTCCCAGAAGGGCAGCTGTAGGCAAGAAGAAGGAGGAATAAATGGCTCAGAAGAAAAGAGGCACAAAAAAGGAGAAGAAACATATCACAACAGGTGTAGCCCATATTCAGGCAACATTTAACAATACAATTGTAACAATCACTGATCAGAATGGCAATGTCCTGACATGGTCCTCAGCCGGTAGTCTTGGTTTTAAAGGTTCGAGAAAGGGTACGCCCTATGCAGCTCAGATGGCTGCTGAGGCTGCTGCAAAAAAGGCAATGGATATGGGACTCAGACAGGTTGATGTACTTGTTAAAGGTCCTGGGGCGGGAAGGGAGTCAGCCATAAGGGCATTACAGGCTGCGGGTCTTGATATAGCCCTCATAAAGGATGTGACACCAGTTCCGCATAATGGCTGCAGACCGCCAAAGAGAAGAAGGGTATAGAAAATAAAAAAGGAGGCTTAAAGATAAATGGCGAGATACACAGGAGCAGTATGCAGGCTGTGCAGAAGGGAAGGAGAAAAGCTCTTTCTGAAGGCAGACAGATGTTACACAGATAAGTGTGCAATTGAGAGGCGTAAATACCCTCCGGGACAACACTGGCAGAACAGGCCGAAACCATCAGACTATGGTCTTCAGCTCAGAGAGAAGCAGAAACTCAAAAGGATGTATGGAGTTCTGGAGAGACAGTTCAGGAGGTATTTTGAGATAGCCTCAAAGAAAAAGGGTGTAACAGGAGAGGCCCTTATGCAACTTCTTGAGCTAAGGCTTGACAATACTGTCAGCAGACTTGGTTTTGCCACAGGCATAAGGAGTGCGAGGCAGCTTGTGACACATGGCCATGTCCTTGTAAATGGAAGGAAGGTTAATATACCTTCCTATAATCTGAGACCAGGGGATGTTATCGAGATAAAGGCACAGAGTAGAAACCTTGAGGTAATAAAGGAGAGTCTTGAAAAGGCCCAACATAGAGGTATTCCGCCATGGCTTGAGCTTGATGCAGAAAATATGAAGGGCAAGGTATTGCATGTTCCTTCGAGAGAAGAGATACCTGTTTCAGCTCGTGAACAGTTAGTCGTAGAGTTATATTCAAAATAACATAAGAGAAGGCATAATAAAGAAAACACGAAGCAGGGATTATGAAATATTCAGGGAACTTCGTGATGAGCCTTTTCTTTTATTATGCCTTTCCTTGACTAATTAAGGAGGTTTTATGAATTTAAGGAAAAAAGGTTTTCAATTTCCACTGAAGATAAAGTTTGATGAAGATACATTGAGCTCTACCTATGGAAGACTTGTGGCAGAACCCTTTGAGCGGGGATATGGTATAACCATAGGGAATGCCCTCAGAAGGGTGCTGCTCAGTTCTATAACTGGTGCTGCTGTTACCGCAATTAAGATAAAAGGGGTTCTCCATGAATTCTCATCCATAGAGGGTGTTAAAGAAGATGTAGTTGATATAGTACTGAATGTGAAACGGATCAGATTGAAGATTCAAGGCGATGGTAAGAAGATAGGCTCAATTGCTGAAAAAGGACCAAAGGTTATAACAGCAGGTGATATTAAGACCGATGGCTCTGTTGAGATATTGAATCCAGAACAGCCTATTGCGACCCTTGATAAGGGTGCAACCTTTGAGATGGAACTTTATATGAGCAAGGGGAAGGGTTATGTGCCTGCGGAGATTAATAAAGAGGCAGATCTTCCTATAGGAGTTATTGCTGTTGATTCACTCTTCAGTCCTGTAAAGAAAGTGAATTTCTGGGTTGAGAAGGCAAGAGTTGGAAGGTCTACCGATTATGATAAACTCATAATGGAGATAACAACTGATGGCAGTATTACACCTGAAAGGGCTATCTCTGAAGCAGCTGGTATTCTCGTTGAACATTTTGACCTTTTTATACTTGAGGAAGATGCAATATACCCAATAGAAGAGAGGTCAGGCACAGTTATACAGAGAGATAGCACTGTTATAAATGCTAATCTTCTCAAAAGTATAGACGAGCTTGAGCTCTCCGTGAGGGCACATAATTGTCTTAAGAATGCTAACATCAATACCATAGCTGATCTCGTCCAGAAGACAGAACAGGAGATGCTCAAGACTAAGAACTTTGGCAGGAAATCCCTTAACGAGATAAAGGAGATATTAAGGAGTATGGGTCTTGACTTCGGAATGAAGATAGATACAGAGGCCCTGAAGGCTCTACAGTCAGGAGGTGTAAAAGATGCGTCATAAGGTCGACGGGAGGCTTTTTGGAAGACCTGCGAATCAGAGGAAGGCACTATTAAGGAATCTTGTTGCTTCACTTATTGAGCATCAGAGGATAGAAACAACTATTCCCAGAGCAAAGGAGGCAAAGAGGATAGCAGAAAGGCTTGTAAGCCTTGCCATAAAGGGAGACCTTGCCTCAAGAAGACTTGCTATGACCTATCTTCCTAACAGGGAGCTTGTGACTGCCCTTTTTAAAGAGATTGGACCTAGGTTTGTGGGAAGGAATGGCGGTTTTCTGAGGATAGTAAGGACAAGACAGAGAGTCAATGACAGGGCAGAACTGGCAGTTCTTGAATTTGTGGATTATGAAGATATAAAGAAAAAAGAAACAGAAAAGACAAAGGTAGATAAGGAGAATAAGTGAACGATATTTTGACAATCTTAATAGTTCTTGCATTATATCTGGTGCTTCAGCTTATTGTCTTTCCAAAACTTGGAGTTCCTACCTGAGGGATACCTTCAAAGGGTTCGGGGAACTCGAAATCCTGTTCTATTCATCAAAAAAAATGAATTCAAGCATCTTTGCTTTTTCGTTGATATAATCTATAACTACTTTTTCCTTCTGCTTCAATTTAAATAATTCATCACTTATATTGAGACAGGCGAGTATGGCTGCCTTTAAAGGCGGCATATTGGGAGACTCCTTTAATATCTCCCTCATCTTTGAATCAACAAATCCTGCTAGGGTCTTCATATATTCTGGTGAGTCCTTTCCTTTGAGGAAATACCTCTGACCCAGAATAGAGACCTCAACTGTAAATTTCTGGGCTAATTCTCTTTTCATATATCAAGCCCCTCAAGCTCCTTAAGAACCTCTTCTATCTCTTTTTTAAATAAGCTCTTTTCTCTCTTCAAATTTTCAATCTCAATGGCCTGACTTTTCACCTCATTTTCGAGCTCCGCAATCCTTCTGGTTAATTTAATGTTTTCGCTTTTCAGTTCCTTTGCCCGTTCTATAAATCTGGAAATCCTCTCACTGAATTCTTTTAAACCAAGTTCACTCATTAACTGTCTGGTATCATTATCCACTTGAGCGTTCTGGTGGAACTTGCTCTCATCACTGTTACTTCCGCCACCAAAGCTGTCAAATAAATTCTTTTTCATATTCATAAAATACCAGAAGAGGTCATATTCGTGCAAGTATTAGTGGTTGAGTATTGAAACTGATACGGGATATACTACCATATGAGGTATTTAAAATATCTTTATTACAGCAACTGTTACTTCCGCCACCAAAACTGTTACTTCCGCCACCAATTCAGGATGCACTATCTTGTAATTCTCCTGATACCCCCTATTATCATGCTGAGTGCAAAACTATTACTTATGCCATCAACAATTACAACTGTATCAGCTATCACAACTGCATCTACAACTGTTACTTTCGCCACCAGGTGTGTTGATGAGGAGTTTCAGGTTGAAGGTCTTCGGAGCATTCAGCAGGATATTAGTGCTGATGATTTTCAGAGGGCAATTGAGAAGTTGGGCAATCTTGAGGATTGTTCTCAGATTCGGGACCTTGTCCTTTACCTGAAAGGCCTGGCCTTTATGGCTACCTCGCCTTTGGATGCCGAAAGGACCTTTGAGGTTCTTCTTGAAAAATGCTCTGATGCCGGTTCAAGGACAGATTGTTCACCTGTTATCTTAAAAAAGGCAAGAATCAATTTGATAGAACTGAGGCTTCTCAGCAATAGAGATTCTGCTCTATCTGAACTGGAAAGATATGTCAATCTCTATCCAGAGGATGATTATGCAATATATCTCCTTGCTTATCTTTATAGGCAAGAAGGTAAAGACGCCCTTTCATTGTATAAAAGGCTCTATGTAAAAAATAGCAGTTATATGAGATTCATTGATAAAGAGATAAATCCAGAGATACTTAGCCATGAAGAATTCCAGGAAAAGGTCAGAAGCTTAATGGCAAGGGCTCAATATGAAGAGGCGGAGCGATTGGTCAGAGAGAGGCTTGAAAGGGAAAGGTCTGCAACTTTTACTTCCTCCACCAATATTAACAGAGAGGCTTTAATGAGATTGCTCGGGACTATATATTTCAGACAGAAGAGATATGCTGAATCAGCAAGGGTATTCCAGAACTCAAAGGAATACTATCTCCTTGCCTTATCCCTTCTCCGAGCTGGTAAGAATGAAGAGGCAAATAAGGTAATAGAAAAATTAATAAGGTCGAAGGACAGAAGGGTTGTACCTGTTGCCATTGCCTATGCAAGGAGCCTGAGAGATAGAGGAGAGATAGGTGCTTCTATTAAATACCTTAAGGAGCTTTTAAAGTCCTTCCCCCTTGATTCAGAACAGATTCAGTGGGCAATAGCGTGGACTCATTACATAACAGGAGAGTATGAAGAGGCAAAAAGAGTTCTTATATCACTTAGAGATAAGTACAAAAAGCCTCGCTATGAATACTGGCTTCTGAGGGCAGAAGAAAGG
>DAISHO010000009.1:0-16818 GCA_036822495.1 Thermodesulfovibrionales bacterium | reverse complement strand
GACGGCCTTGCCTCAGGATATACCATGTATGAGGCTGTAAGGTTTATCAAGAGAAGAGGTGCAAAGAAGGTTATTGTGGCAGTTCCGACTGCACCTGAAAGAACAGTCTATATGCTCCTTTCAGAGGTTGATGAGTTATATTGCCTGAATATCAGAAGAACCCCATTTTTTGCAGTAGCAGATGCCTATAAAAACTGGTATGATTTAAGTGATGAGGAGGTTTTATCTTTTTTGAAAAAATCTAAAGAGGAGGGCACAGGATTATGAAGGCATTAATCATTAGTGCAGATAACTTTGAAGACACAGAATTGCTCGTTCCGTATTACAGGCTTAAAGAAGAGGGTATTGATGTTGATATTGCTTCAATCAATAAAGGTAAGATAAAAGGCAAACATGGCTATGAGGTTGAGGTGAATAAATCCCTCAAAGAAATCACCCCGGACGATTATGACATACTGATACTTCCAGGGGGTAAAGCCCCTGAGGTTATAAGAAAAGAGAAAGAGGCCCTTGATATAGCCCGCCACTTCTTTGAAAAGAACAAACCTGTGGCTGCCATATGCCATGGTCCCCAGACCCTTATCTCTGCCAATCTTTTAAAAGGCAGACACGCAACCTGCTATAGGACAGTTGCTGATGAATTAAAGGCATCAGGTGCTGTATATGAGGATAGGGAGGTCGTTGTTGATGGAAAACTAATAACCTCAAGACAGCCATCAGACCTTCCATCATTCATAAGGGAGATAATAAGGGCTATTAAAAAGGCAAAGGCTTAATAATTTCGTAGGGGTGCTTATGAAAAGACCTTTACTTTTATGTAAATGGGCTTTAATGATTCTTTTAAAATTATCTGAAAAACCAAAAAGACCCTCTGAGCTGAGAAAAGAGATCCCTGGCATTAACGAAAAGCTTCTTTACGAAAGACTGAAGATTTTGACAGGGATGGGTTTTTTAAAGAAATATTCTAATAACACATATCCCTTAGAGGTGCGTTACAGATTAGAGAATAGCAAATTTTTAAAAGAAACCGTTAAATATCTCAACGGCTTACCTTTATCCATTGATCAATTTGTTTCTATTATCTCAAAGAAATGGGTTTTTGATATCTTAGAGAGATTAAATATGGAAGTTGCTCCTAAAGTGATATTATCAAATATACCTGACTTAAGAGAGAAAGTCCTATACCAGAGACTTAATGAGCTTGAAAGCCTTGCCCTTGTAGAAAGGATTGTTTATAATTCCAAACCTGTAACAGTTAAATATCGATTAACACCAGAGGGCAAAAAGGCCCTCCCGGTGTTAAAGAGGGCCTATCAGATTATTCTGTCCAGTTAGAAAAGACAAAATCCTTATCCTTTACCTGGGCATGGCATGAGTGGCAGTCCTTTGCCATATCCTTGACAAGATTTTTACCACTACCATCGTATCCATAATAACCCCATCCATCCGTTGATTTATATTTTCTGGAGTCCTTTACCATGAAGGCCTCTATCCTCTTTGAACCTTCTATATAGGCACCATCAGCAAGTTTGTGCTCATAAAAAACAATGGCAATCCTTGTGCCATCAGGGAATTTTCTACCAGTCTGTTTTTTAATAGTCTCCAGCCCTTTGTTATTTACATATACATGGTGGATACCGCTGAAGGGATTATACAGTGGATGTTTTTCATCAAATATCACCATGCTCTTTACATGGTGCCAGTTTCTGTATTTCTCAGCTGGCACTTTAAAATCCGCTGCGTAGGCAACGAGACTGAATCCAATAAAGAGGGTGAATAGTATTAAGAGTCTTTTCATATTTACCTCCTCGAATTTTTTAAATCTTCACTCCAATGGAGTTAACTTCATAATAAAACTATCTAAACATAGTGTCAACTCCTGAATTTTCAGATAATCACTTTCCTTTTTGAAAGTTTATAAGCATGATATAATAAGTTATGCTCAGGTTTAAGGAGGTTACCTGAAGATATTATGCAACGGATTGATGGTCTTAAGGAATTCCTTGAGAAAAAGCCAGAGGTAATCTTTGCCTATTTATTTGGAAGATTCAAAGAGTTGTCGAGAGAACACTTCATTTAATGATCGAGACATGTATAGATATTGCAAACAATTTAGTATCTGATAAAGGTTTAAGGCCGCCTGTATCTTATGCTGATACCTTTTTAGTACTTGAGGAGGCAGGTATCATAAATAAGGCCCTGAGTTCAAGGCTTCAAAAAATGGCAAGGTTCATAAATATAATTGTTCATTGCTACGAGGAGATCGAGCCAGAGATAATATCTCTATTTTGAGAAATTTTGATCTATTCAAAAAATCAATACTTCAATTTTTAAAAAAGACTTGAAATGCCACCAAGGGTAAATAAAATATCACCAGAAGAGGCTCGAAGGCTTGTTGAGCAAGACCCTGATATTCTGCTTATTGATGTTCGGCAGCCAGATGAGTATGAAAAGGGACATATCCCTGGGGCAATTCTTATTCCCCTTCCAGAACTTCCTGATAAACTTTCTGAACTGAGGTCAGATGAAACTATTGTCACCTATTGTCGCCTTGGCAGAAGGAGCCTTGCTGCATCACAATTGATTGCTGATGAATTAGGTATAGAGGTCTTTACCATTGATGGTGGAATAATGGCATGGGATGGCCTTATAGCAAAGGGAGATGTGGAAGAAGGCCTCAGACTTCTGGAGGGTCTTAAAGAGCCTGGAGAATTTGTTACCCTTGCTTACTGCCTTGAAGAAGGCTCAAGGAAGTTCTATCTTCAAGTTTATGAATTTTATAAAGAAGAGGTTTTTAAAACCCTTGCTGCAGTGGAAGAGATTCACAGAAAAAGGATTTCTGATGCCTGGCCGGAAATTAAGATTGAACGGAGATTCATAGACCGCATGGAGGGAGGGCTCCTTGTTTCAGCAGTTATGGAAAAGATTCACCATGGTAATATGCAATTTCAGGATGTCCTTGAATATGCAATGCAGATAGAGATCAACAGCCTTGACCTTTATATGAGGATTTTAAAACTCGTTCCAGCCCCTTTAACCAATATATTTATAGGGATTATCACTGAAGAAAAAGCCCATTTGAAGATGCTCGGAAGGCTTATTTCATCGCATATTAGATAAAAGTGTCCTTTGAATATAAAAATCGATTTCTCTATTTTATTGTCAGACCTATTGGTTCGGATAGATTATCCAGGGCAAATAATAACTTTATATACTGTTCCGGAGTAAATCTAACAGGCTTTCTTCCGTTAACAAAAGGCAGACACAGGCTTGGTCAGAATCCTGTTGAGAAGGGTCTACAGTCTGTAAATCATGAGGTAAGGTCATTGTTTCTTGAGATGGGGGCTTTTTTAAAAACAGCAAAGGGTAATCTATGTCCGGAGATTAAAAAGTTACAGGAAGATATATGGTACAATGAATCATTTTTTGTAAATTTTCCTGAAACATCAAGCATTAAATCAGAAAAGGCCTTTGAGGATATTATTAATTATGCTGTATTAAATCTATTTAAGAAGATTTTTCTTGCCATGATGCTCAATGAAAAAGTGCCAGAGATTCTTACCTCTCCTGAAGAACTTGAAAATTATGTGAACAAGATAATGCAAAAATATAAGTTTTAATGAGGGTAAGGCTGAAATATGAATTTTATTCTCAGTGTCTATTGTTTATGTCTTCATGAGGAATACCTCAATTTATGATATAATTAAGTCACACTTATAGGAGGTGATGAACATGCCAAATGTTGTAAAAAAGACTATTTCTTTACCCTCTCAAATTGCTAAAGAGATCGAAAGAATTGCAAAAGAAGAGAATAAGAGTATAAGTGCTGTTATTGTGGAGGCTCTGGAGCTGATAAAGCAGGAAAGATTAAAAAAAGAATTTTATCAGATACAAGGTTTCTGGAGCAAAAAGGCAAAAGAAAAAGGTATTCTAACAGAAGAAGATTTGAAGAAATATTTAAAAAATGAGGGTTGTTTTTGATTCAAATATCTTGAAAGATAAATTAAAAGCTGATCATGCTATCTAATAGGCATAAAAAACTCCCACCTGGTCAGAGGCTAATAGAAGACTTTCCTGTGCTCCATTATGGAGATGTTCCAGAGATTAATATCGAAAACTGGGACTTCACTGTTAAAGGGCTTGTGAGAAACCCTTTAAGGTTAAGTTTTGACGAGTTCATGAAACTTTTATCTGTTGAACTCAAGGCAGATTTTCATTGCGTTACAGGCTGGACAAAGTTTGACCTTCACTGGAAGGGTGTGCTTTTTAAGACTATTGCTGAGCTTGCTAATCCCCTTCCTGAGGCGAGATATGTGCTCATAATAGCCCAGAACAATTATACGACAAACCTTCCATTACATGTCGCCATGGATGACGATGTGATATTTGCCTATGAATATGAAGGAAAACCACTTACACCTGAGCATGGTTATCCCCTGAGGCTTGTTGTACCAAAAAGATATGCCTATAAGAGTGCAAAGTGGGTAAGGGGTATTGAGTTTCTACGAAAAGACAGACCCGGTTTCTGGGAGGTTCGTGGATACAGCAACTCAGCAGACCCGTGGAAAGAGGAGAGGTATGGGTAAAAATGAAATTGAACTTTATTGAAAAACTTATAACCAATAATCCCTTAAGGGCCTTTTCGCAGAGGAAGATAGAGGGTCCATTGCTTAAGAAGATGGCTTCTTATGATAGATATCCCTGTTGTCTCGAGATTGGCTGTGGTAAAGGAGTAGGTGCAGAGGTAATTGTTAGGACCTTTAATGCAGAAAAGGTTATTGCAATAGATATTGACCCTGAGCAGATAGAAAAGGCACAGAGATCCATTAGCCCTGAATTAAAAGTCAGGATAGTTTTTAAGGTTGGAGATGCCATGGCAATAGATGAACCCGATGGCATATTTGATGCTGTCTTTTCCTTCGGAGTTCTTCATCACATGGAGGATTGGAGAAGGGCTATAAAAGAGGTCTCAAGGGTTTTAAAACCGGGAGGAGAGTTCTTTTTTGAAGAGCCCCTGCGTCCATTTTTAAGGAATTTTCTAGTAAAATTTATAACAGAGCATCCTGCTGGCGGGGAATTTGAATTGAATGAAATATCTGAAGAGTTCAGAAAGAATAATATGGAGATCAAAAAGCTAAAAAGATTTAATAACATCGCTATAGCTGGTATGGCAAAGAAGGTGGTATGAGAAGAAGGGAATTTATAAAGGTCATTGGTGGCCTTATGGCATCTGGTCTGTTTCCTTCATGTATAGATGCTAAGGAAGGTAAAAGATTACTCAAGAATGAAAACAAGCCAGGTTTTTATATAAGATTCTATAAACCCTTTGAACCTGTGAATATAGAGAGATGGAGACTCGATGTTGGGGGTCTATGCGAAAAGCCGTTGAAACTCAGTTTGGATGACATTATGAAATTCCCTCAGGTAACGCAGGTCTCAAGGCTTAAATGCGTAGAATGCTGGTCTTCAAAGGCGAGCTGGACAGGCTTTAGACCTCAGGTTCTTTTTGACCTTGTTAAACCATTAAAAAAGGCAAGATATTTATACTTCTATTCTGCTGATGACTATTTTGAATATATATCCCTTGAAGACCTTCTCAAGCCAAGGGTCCTTTTTGTGCATACAATGAATGGCAGGCCTCTGCCAGATGAACACGGGGCTCCATTGAGATTGATAATTCCATTCAAATATGGATATAAAAATGTAAAGACTATAACGAGACTGGTCTTTATAGAAAAAGGTGGAGATGGCTACTGGTCTCAATATGGATATTCAGCAGATGGCACTATCCAGCCAGGGGCAGATTATCTTCTTGATATAGGAGAGACAAAGGAGATTAAAAAACAGGGAGAACCTGATTACTGATAAAGGAGGAAGATTATGGGCTTGAACAATCTAATGGAAAAGGTAAGTTTCCTTAAACCGGGTTGGTGGATTGTTCATATTATTGGGATAAGTCTCATTTATATCATTGGAAATCTTTTATGGCGGTGAGATATGCTTAAACATTTTATGAGATTTAAACCCGGCTGGTGGATACTCCACATAATCGCAATTGCTGTTACATTCTATTTTGGTCATATGGTGAGATTTAAATTTTAGGAGGGCGGCTTGAAGAGAAGATTACTTATTATAACTTTATTCCTTCTTGCCCTTGCAGGGCTCCTGCTTCATTACAGGATACATCCCTTTATGCTTGCTGATAAACTTAATCCAGAAGTAAAAGTCTTTGATCCAACGAAATTTCTATCTTTTATATTTCCCCTGTTTGATGTAGTCGTTGTCACTGCCCTGTTTCTATCAAGGAAGACAGCAGTGTACGGTTATCTCCTCAATGGCATAATTGTTATATACGGCACTATATTTATGGCCCACTACAGCATTGCTGAGATGCTTGCTAAATCCATTCCCTTAGGTCAGATGATATTAAAATCAACACTACCTGATATAGCTATTGCCTGGGCAGATTTCTTTGTGGGCAAGGTCCTTTATGAGCTTTATATGGTGGAAAAGTGATTTTTAAGAGTCAAATTCTTTATTCTTAAAATCTTATCATCCCCGTTTCTGGGTTTTCCCCGTCCATCCCTGTTGTTTGTGAGGATATAGATATAACCATCAGGACCCTGAACCACATCCCTGAGTCTTCCGTATTTACCTTCAAACAATTTCTCTACTAAGAGAATCTTGTAACTGTCTTTTTCTTTCCTTAATCTTATCCTTAAGAGGGATTCACTTCTCAGGGTTGCCACAAAGAGGTCACCTTTAAGCCCAGGTATTCTGTCACTATTGTAAAAGGTCATACCTGAAGGTGGGGTTGTCTTTTCAAATAATATCAATGGGTCTATGAAGGGTTGCTTGTTTCCCCTTCCTATCACTTCTGGCCAGCCATAATTGCCACCTTTTTTAATAACATTTATCTCATCATTTCCGAATCTCAAGAATTCTCCTGATGGGCCATGCTCTGATGAAAAGAGGTCCTTACTCTCAGGATGCCAGGAAAGACCCTGGGGATTCCTGTGTCCATAGGAATAGACGGGAGAATCCCTAAAAGGATTATCAGAAGGTATCTCTCCTTCGGGTGTTATCCTGAGTATCTTTCCAGCAGGGGATTTTAAGTCCTGTGCAAGCTGGGCATTAAAAGTTTCACCTGTTGTTATATAGAGCATCCCGTCAGGTCCAAAGGCAATCCTACCGCCATTATGGAATCTTCCACCAGGGATGTGGTCTATTATGATTCTGTCGAATAACCCGTATTCTCCGTAGTCTTTAAGCCTGATTACCCTGTTATAAATGGAGCCTCCTTTTTTATATGTATGCATAGCATAGATATAGGGCTTTTGAGGAAAATCAGGAGGGGCTGCAAGACCCATAAGCCCTCCCTCTCCAATGTGGGCTACCTCTATAGTGGCATAGGGTT
Organism: Thermodesulfovibrionales bacterium; assembly: GCA_036822495.1. Lineage (GTDB taxonomy): Bacteria > Nitrospirota > Thermodesulfovibrionia > Thermodesulfovibrionales > CALJEL01 > CALJEL01. The sequence goes on along the minus strand of DAISHO010000009.1, from coordinate 9,401 downwards.
TTTTCTGTAATTTCCCATCCGTGATAAGTCTGATCCTTCCTGGCCTTTCACTCACAAGGGCTCTTCCGTCTGGTAAAAATATCAATGACCAGGGGATTTCGAGATTCTCTATCCATGCCTCAATTGTATCATTAATGGATTTATTATTAGTTGGGTTAAATATCTCGTTGTTTGAGGTGCAGGAGAAAGAGAGAATCAGGATGAGCCATATCATTTTATTCATAATTTATTTTACCATTTAAAAATCTTTTGTTAATAGTTTATAATATTTATATTTTTGAAGATGGTTTTATAATGGGCATCATCTTATCGGTTATAATTTTTTGTGTTATCCCATTTCTGGCTTTTGCACAAGATGTTTTTAAGGATAACTTCCCTGATGGAAAACCAGAGTTGAGATGGGCTTTCTTCCCTTATTTTAATCTTGATAATCTTGAGGGAGCTAAGACATCTGATGCACCTGATAGAGATAATGGTATAGGAGTGCTTAGAAATACTAATGTGGGAGGTTTTGCAAGTCTCAGTTATGCAGTTACGACCCAAATGGAAGATTTTTATCTTGAGGCATTAATTTATTGTCCTATTACAGAAGGAAATAAAGGTCCCCTTTCTGGGCTTGCCTTTTTGATAGATCCTATCCGTGGTAATTTTTATAGGGTTGTTTGTGACTTTAAAACAAATGATCCCACTTTAAATCTTGCCTATGTGGGGCTTGATACAAGAAATTATCCTGTTTATCTTAAATTCTGGGGACATAAAGACATACCGGGTGGTATTCCAAAGAAATCAGAGTGGCACAGGATTGCTATAAGGGTGAAATCTCAAAGAGCGACGGTTTACTGGAATGGAGAAAAGTTAAGTGGTGATCCTATCACTGTGGACAAGATAAAAAAGGGATTTGCGGGTGTTTATACAAACTATGTGGGAGGTCTTGGAGAGGCAATTACAAAGATTGATGCTTTTATCTTAAAAAAGGAATAAATCGTGGTATAATGAAGCATGGCAGTAATTAATAAAATTAGCTTTATTGAGGCTAAATCTCCAGGGGAACATATATATAGCAAATTTCCTATCCCGAGGCTCGGCGCTGTCCTTTTAGGAACAATCCTAAAAAATCAGGGCTATACTGTTAAGGTCTTTGTTGAGGATATAGCTCCGATAGACTGGTCATTTGTAGGGTCTTCTGACCTCGTGGGAATCTCAGCTATAACATCAACAGCACCAAGGGCATATGCCCTTGCAGATTTAATTAGAAGAAAAGGAATTCCAGTTATTCTTGGCGGTCCTCATCCGACATTTATGCCTGAAGAGGCCATGAGGCATGCTGATTATGTTGTGAGAGGCGAAGCTGACATGACAATCCTGCCCTTAATAGAAAGCCTTAAGAAAGGAGACCTTTTTCCTCTAAATATAAAAGGCCTGAGCTTCACTGACCCTTCTGGCAGAGTGTTTAATACCCCACCTGCTGAACTCCTTAAGGACCTTGATAGCCTTCCTTTTCCTGATATGTCCATAGTGCATGGTTTTAAGCCAAAAAACATTTATCCAATCTCCACATCAAGGGGATGTCCTTTTGATTGTAAATTCTGCTCTGTTATACAGATGTTTGGAAGAAGATACAGATACAGGTCAGTAGAAAAGACCATAGAGGATATAAAAAGGGCGGTCAGATTCAGCAAGGGCACCATATTTTTTGTTGATGACAATTTTGCAGCCCATAGGGAGAGGACAAAAGAGATCCTTCGAGGTATTATTCAAGAAGGGATAAAGGCTCGATGGTCTGCTCAGGTGAGGATTGATGTTGCAAGGGATGAGGAATTATTGAGATTTATGGCTGAATCAGGATGTCATACCCTTTACATCGGATTTGAATCCATAAATCCAGAGACCCTCAAACTCTATAATAAAAAACAGGGTCTGGAAGACATTATTGAGTGCATTAAGAAAGTCCATGAAGCTGGAATCCATATCCATGGGATGTTCGTCCTTGGTGCTGATACTGATGAAATTGAAACAATAAAAAGCACTACAGATTTCGCAAAAAGACTCAAGGTAGAAACGGTGCAGTTTATGATGCTCACTCCACTTCCTGGAACACCTGTATTTTTTGAATTCCGTGATTCTGGAAGACTGCTTCATACTGACTGGAGTAAGTACGATGCCCATCATGTAGTTTTCAGACCATCAAGAATAAGCCCTCGAATGCTGCACATGGAAACCCTTCAGGCGATGAAGAGGTTTTATTCCTGGAACTATATCTTAAGGCATATCATAAGATTAAATCTTCACTATGCTGTTATTGGTTTATACGGAAGAAGGGCACTTAAGAAGGCCCTGAAAATGGCAAGGAATTATCTGGAATCTATTGATTTATTGTCACCTCTTGAGATGCCTTGTTTTTAAGCAAAACTAAACGCTGAAGGTTTACTTTAAAGTATAAATCTTTTTGTAATACGGAGGCTATAATGTTGATAGCCATTCTTTTATTACTTATCCTTGGATTAATAACATTATTTGTTCTCCAGAATACTTTACCTGTAACCGTCTCTTTTCTTTTCTGGAAGTTCGAAGCCTCTCTCGCAATAGTTATATTCATCTCCGTGATTCTCGGAATGATTTTTGTGCTGACCATTATTTTTGCTGGAAGGTTTAAAAGATTTATCAATAAAAAGTAAGTTTACCCTATACCTGTCCAAAATAAAGTTTTGAATTGGCTTAAGGCCAAAAACAGGCTACAGGCATAAGGCTACAGGCGTCAGGGATATTTTTATTTCCTATTGCCTACAGCCTATCGCCTATGGCCTATAGCCTATAGCCTACTTCAGCCCATTTTAAAAGACCTTTTTAATTTGTTTTGGACAGCAGTGAGTTTAGCCTTATTTAAACCTCAATTATACAAGGGTGTCTCAGCTCTCATTCCTTCGTTATCCTCAGGACGGCCTCTGTGTACGAAGCCCTCCTCAAAGAAGTGAAGGAATGAAGACCTATTTATGTTACCATAAAAATATGGAATTAGAATTTTTAAAATCTCTGGTCTTAATCTTTGGTGTCTCTGCCATTGTGGTATTTGCCCTTGGAAGGCTGAGGATTCCTTCTATTGTCGGTTTTCTTATTGCTGGAGTTATTCTTGGTCCTCACGGATTCCAGTTTATCAAGGAGCTCCATGAAGTGGAGCTTTTTGCTGAGATAGGAGTGATACTCCTCATGTTCACTATAGGCCTTGAGTTCTCCCTGAGAAATCTCATGATGCTCCGCACCCAGGTGCTTGGCAGTGGCACAATTCAGGTAACATTAACAGTAATTGCAGTGGCTATAATGAGTTACCTCTGCCTCAATCAGAGGGTTAATGCAGCCCTCTTTGATGGTTTTCTCATAGCCCTCAGCAGTACAGCAATCGTGATTAAGCTCCTCATGGACAGGGCAGAGATAAATTCTCCCCATGGAAGGACCTCTGTAGGGATACTATTATTTCAAGACCTCTGTGTTGTGCCCTTTATGCTTCTGATTCCAATCCTTTCTGGAAACAGTGGAAGTTTTCAGAATATCGCTTTGATAATGCTTAAATCTTTTACCCTCCTTGGTGCTGTCCTTATTGCTGCAAGATGGGCTGTGCCATTTATACTCCATGAGATAGTGAAGACAAGGAGCAGGGAATTATTTATAATCACAATAATACTCCTCTGCATCGGCACTGCCTTTTTTACATCAAAACTCGGTCTTTCCCTTGCCCTCGGAGCATTCCTTGCTGGAATTGTAATCTCAGAGTCAGAATATGCCTCACAGGCAATAGCAGATATAATGCCCTTTAAGGAGAGCTTTATTGGCCTCTTTTTTATATCTGTTGGAATGCTCATGGATATTACTTTTCTAAGAGAAAACATGCCCACTGTTCTGGGTGCTGTTTTTTCTATAATTATTATCAAATCTACAATAACAGCACTGTCATCTCAGCTCACAGGACAGCCACTAAGGATATCTCTCCTGAGTGGTCTTTACCTTTCCCAGATTGGTGAGTTCTCCTTTGTCCTTGCCCTTGCAGGCAAAAAGGCAGGCCTTCTTGAGGAGTATGGTTATCAGACATTCCTTTCAGCATCAGTTATCACAATGCTTCTTACTCCTTTTATTATCATTCTCTCACCCCGTATATCTGAATATCTGATTTCGACCCTGCCATTTAAAAGCTTTGAAAAGATAAAAAGAAAAAGGACTAAGGAAGAGGTTTCAACAAAGAAATCAGACCATGTGATAATAGTTGGATTCGGTATAAATGGAAGGAATCTTGCGAGGGTATTAAGGGAATCAGAGATACCTTATGTTGTCCTGGAAATGAATGCCAACACAGTCAAAAAGATGAAGAAGAAAGGAGAGCCTATATATTATGGAGATGGGACATCAGCAGAGATACTCCATAAGATGGGCATCCACAGGGCAAAGGTCCTTGTGATAGCCATATCCGATCCTGCAGCTACCCGCAGGATTGTCCAGATTGCAAGAAAGGAGGCTCCATCTATTCATATCATTGTCCGCACAAAATATATCGCAGAGGTTGATGACCTTATAAAGCTCGGTGCTAATGAGGTGATTCCTGAAGAATTCGAGACATCCATAGAGATATTTTCAAGGGTCCTTCACCACTACCATGTGCCGAGGAATGTGATAGCTGAACATATTGAGAATATAAGAAGGGATCATTACAGTGCCTTGAGGACAGTGGAGCTTCCAGTAAAACACCTTGCCGAGAGACAGGAGTTTCTTAAGGATATAGAGACAGAGACATATCTGATTAAAGAAGGCTCTCATATAGATGGGCATTCCATAAGGGAACTCCATCTGAGGGCAGAGACAGGTGTGACTATCATCGGTGTTCAGAGGGGAGAGGAGATAGTAGCGAATCCCCTGCCTGATTTTATCCTCAGGACAGGAGATGTCCTTTTATTGATAGGCAAGAAAAAGGATATCAACAATGCCATTGAATATCTCGAGTCAGGAAGGTTTTTGACAGCTAAATATCACAGGTGAGAAAAATATGTTTATCTGGTTTGCCTTTATTGTATGTGCATCTGTAATTGTGTATGCTGGCACGAGGCTATCGAGATATGGTGACATTATTGCCGAGAAGACAGGCCTCGGAAGGACATGGATAGGTGTTGTCCTTATGGCATCTGTGACATCCCTTCCAGAGCTTGTTACAGGCATAAGTTCTGTTACCTATGCTGGTGTTCCAGATATTGCAGTAGGGGATGTTCTGGGAAGCTGTGTCTTCAATATGCTTATCCTCGCCTTTCTTGATGCAATGCACAGACCGATACCTATCTCGTCAAAGGCTCATCATGGTCATGTCCTTTCTGCAGGATTCGGGATACTCCTTTTAAGTCTTGTTGCTATAAGCCTCTTTATTAACAACCGTATCCTTCCCTTCGGCTGGATAGGACCCTATTCCCTCTTCTTTATTGTCATATATCTTATTGCCATGAGACTGGTCTTTTTTTATGAAAAGAGGCAGATAACTGCCTTTGTAAAAGAGATTGCCCTTGAGTTGAGATACGAAGAGATATCAATGAAGACAGCTATAGTGAACTATTCAATCAATGCAATTTTTGTTATAGCAGCTGCTGTATTTCTTCCAAAGATAGGAGAGGGTATTGCAGAGCAGACAGGCCTTGGACAGACATTCGTAGGTAATATATTCATAGCTGTCTCAACATCCCTTCCTGAGGTGGTTGTATCAGTGGCTGCAGTAAAGATGGGTGCTATAGACCTCGCAATAGGTAATCTTTTGGGGAGCAACATATTTAATATCTTCATCCTTGCCCTGGATGACATATTTTTTCCCAAAGGTCCTCTCCTTTCCTTTGCAAGCCTGAATCATATAATCTCTGCCCTGTCAGCCATTGCTATGACAACAGTCGCAATAATCGGATTGACCTATCGTACAGAGAAGAAAACACTATTTTTAGCATGGGATTCCATCAGTATATTTATGCTCTATGTGATAAATATAAGTTTGCTTTATATGCTCCGATAAAAACTTGATCTGAGAGTAATAAAAAGACATAAGGCCTGTTATAATGGAATATATATAAGGGAGGCAAACTATGAACGGGCTTTTTCGTGGTAGCTGGAAGATTGGTTCTGTTATGGGTATCCCTATAAGGGTGCACTTTACATGGTTCATAATCTTCGGTCTGATTACCTGGTCTCTATCAGCCTATTATTTTCCCAAAGTAGCTCCAGACCTTCCCCTTGTGTCTTACTGGCTGAAAGGTGCCATTGCTGCACTTTTGCTTTTTGTATCTGTGGCATTTCATGAGCTTGCCCATTCTTTTGTTGCCAGAAGATACCGGTTGACTATAGATAGCATTACCCTCTTTATCTTCGGTGGTGTTGCCCAGATGCGGGGTGAGCCACCGAGTCCTGCTGCTGAGTGGAGGATTGCCATAGCAGGACCTTTGTCAAGTCTTTTTCTTGCTGGAATATTTTTTATATCCTCTGTCTTTACTGATGGTGCTTCAAAGGCCCTTTTTACATATCTCAGTCAGATCAATCTAATCCTTGCCCTGTTTAATCTTATTCCTGGTTTTCCCATGGATGGTGGCAGGCTCTTGAGGTCAATTCTCTGGAAGAAGAGGAAAAATTTCTTTTATGCCACTCAGAGGGCAGCAACCATTGGTCAGAGGATTGCCTTATTCTTTATATTCTTCGGTCTTTTTTCACTATTCACAGGCATGGCTGGTGGGCTATGGCTCATGCTTATTGGATGGTTTCTCTATACAGCAGCTCAGGCAAGTTATCAGCAATCAGCCCTCGAAGAGGCCCTCAGGGGAGTGAAGGTTGGAGATATAATGGTGAAGGAGCTTGTAACTGTTAGTCCTTCCATGAGCATTGATGATGTGGTGAATAATTTCTTTCTCAAATATGGTTTTGGAGGATTTCCCGTTGTGGACAACGATAGATATCTTGGCCTCATAACCCTCAAGGAGATAAAGGAGGTTCCTAAAAACAATTTCAATACTACCACTGTTGAAGATATTTATGCAAGGCACAGAAATGAATGGGAGATCTCTCCAGAGGATGAGGTGTTGAGGGCCCTTGAGAAGATGATAAAGGATGACTCGGGAAGGCTTGTAATAATTGAGGGTGGTAGATTAAAAGGCATGATTACTAGGAATGGAATTGCAAGGTATGTACAGATAAAGGCTGGTTAAGTTGTTGACTATTGCCCTGAAGTGTGATATACATTTATTAACGGGTTCGTTGAACCCTTTATCTTTTTACAGGAGGACTTTTATGAAAGGTAATCCAAAACTTATCGAGACATTGAATTCACTACTTGCTGATGAATTGACGGCAATCAATCAGTATATGGTCCATTCTGAGATGTGTGCAAATTGGGGATATGAGAAGCTCCATAAGCTTATCGAGAAAAGGGCGATTACAGAGATGAAACATGCAGAGAGATTAATTGCAAGAATACTCTTTCTTGAGGGCATTCCTATAGTTTCTAACTTAAGAGAGATGCATATAGGAAAGGATGTGCCAAAGCAGCTAGAAAATGACCACACTGCAGAAGAAAGTGCCATTAAGGCCTATAATGAGGCGATAAAGCTTGCAGGTGAGGTGAATGACTTTGCTACAAGGGAGATGCTTGAGGAGATCCTCAAGGATGAGGATCAGCACATTGATGAGATAGAGGAGCTCCAGGATCAGATTGCCCAGATGACACTGCCTGTATTTCTGTCAACTCAGACAGGATAATATTCGGGGAAAAGGTGCGGGCATCAGCCCCACCTTAAAGAGGGGAAGATGAAAATGTTAGTTTTTTCTTTAATTGCATCCTTTTCGTTTATAATTTTACTTACCACTTCAGGTATCTGTGAAGGTAATTCAAGCCAAAAGAACAGTCCTGAAACAGAGGCCTGTATTGGATGCCACTCTTCTGTAACACCTGGTATTGTTAAGGACTGGCTTACGAGCAGGCATTCCCATACAATTCCAGAGGAGGCTCTTAAGAAAACATTTCTTGAAAGAAGGGTCTCTGCCTCACAAATCCCTGACAACCTTGCTAAGACTGTAGTTGGCTGTTATGAATGCCACAGTCTCAATCCTGAGGCTCATAAAGACAATTTTGAACATTTCGGGTTTAAGATAAATGTAGTTGTATCACCCAATGACTGTAAGACCTGCCACCCTGTAGAAGTTTCTCACTATTCTGGTAGCAAGAAGGCCCATGCAATAAAGAATCTCCTGGATAATCCTGTTTACAGGATGCTCGTTGATTCAACTGATGGTGTTATCAGGGTTGAGAAAGGCAGGTTAGTTCAGGATAGACCAACAGAGAAGACCCTTCACGAGACATGTCTTGGCTGTCACGGGACAAAGGTGGAGGTGAAGGGAATGAAGACAGTGAATACAAAGATGGGCGAGGTTAAAGTGCCTGTTCTTACAAACTGGCCAAATCAGGGAGTGGGCAGGGAAAATCCTGATGGAAGCCTTGGTGCCTGTACAGCCTGTCATCCACGACATAGCTTTTCAATAGAGATAGCAAGAAAGCCCTATACCTGTGCCCAGTGCCATCTTGAGCCTGATGTGCCTGCCTGGAATGTCTATAAGGAAAGTAAACACGGCAATATCTATTTCTCAAAATACCATGAATGGGATTTTAAGGCAGTACCATGGACAATAGGAAAGGACTTCAAGGCCCCTACTTGTGCATCATGCCACAACAGCCTGCTTGTCTCTCCAGATGGAGAGGTGATTGCTGAAAGGACCCATGACTTTGGCTCAAGACTCTGGGTGAGGCTCTTCGGCCTTATATACAGCCACCCTCAGCCTAGGTCAGGCAATACAACGATAATAAGAAACAGAGATGGCCTGCCATTGCCAACGACCTTTACAGGTAAACCTGCCTCTGAGTACCTGATAGATGAGAAGGAGCAGAATAGAAGGCTTGGTATGATGAAGGCTATATGCAATAGCTGTCACAGCACAGACTGGGTTAATGGGCATTTTGAAAAACTCGACTCAACAATAAGAGAGACAAATGCCATGACCCTCGCTGCGACAAGGCTGGTTCTTGAGGCCTGGGAAAAGGGGATTGCTGATAAATCGAATCCCTTTGACGAGCATATTGAGAAACTTTGGGCAAAACAGTGGCTCTTTTATTCTAATTCCATAAGATACGCCTCAGCCATGACAGGTGCACCTGATTATGCATCTTTCAAACTCGGATGGTGGGAACTGAGCCACAATCTCGAGGAAATGAGAAAGGCAATTGATACAGCTGATAGAAAAGGTAAAAAGTAAATTTTTTTCTGAAATCATAGCTGTCCAAAATAAATTAAAATGGTATTTTCAAAAGGGGCATAAGGCCTCAAAAACACAAAAGAAGCGACAGGATTTAT